>NZ_JADBSA010000322.1:0-5433 GCF_020246945.1 Microcystis sp. M113S1
ATCGACCTCAAACAACTTATTTTATCTTAACCTGTAGAGCATCGGATTGTCAAGATTTTGTAAACACCGAAGCTCTTACATTGAGCCTGTCGAAATGTCGTGCTTTGCTGTTTTATACTGGTCGGGGTTTCATCCCGTCGCTAAAAGCGAGGGTCTTCACCCCGACATTCAAGATAAACCCGTTATTCCTCCTCCTCATCGGTTGTAGGGAATTTCATGCTGGCCCAAGTTAACTGTTTTTGCGGGTCTTTTTCCGGTTCACTAAAACTCTCTTTTAGTTGTTCTTTCACCTGAGCAATATTGCCACTTTGAGCGGCATTCTTTAGATCATAGACATAACGGGCATTTTCGATCGCTTCCTCTTTACTACGAGAACTAGATTCAAAGCATTTTTCTAGATCTTTGTAAATACCCTTGCGAGAGATTTTGAGAAAATATTGACGTTCCGTATCGATCAGTTTAGCCAATAATTCTAGGTGCATGGAATCCTCGGCACAGATATCCGCGAGTATATCCCATTCTTCACTCCCCAAAAGATTATTATCCGCTCCCGGTCGCGGGTCTTGAAAAGTTTCTCCAGTCACTTGTTTATAAATCTTCGGTAATTGGTCATCAAATTCGTGCTTTTCTTCCCTCCAAATCCGGCGAATTTCGCTGAGTTCCTCCGTGGTAATTAGGGTAATATCTTTCATGTCCTCCGGTGCATTAGTACGCACGCTCTCCTGAGCCTCTAATACCCGTCTTAGCCAATATTCTCGCCATTGTTTAGTATAAGGGCCCGGTATGGGTTCGATCTTGTCTGAACCAAAAAGTTCAACCTTGCCATAAATACGGCGAAAATCTCGCCTTTCTCTGTCGTTTTTTAAGTCTAATTCGTTGCGAAGCTCTAAAAGTGGTTGTAACCATTCTTTTTCTTCGTCATTCTGTATCATTGCCTCCATCGATTTATCTTTATTTACCAACGTACACACCCAACAACCAAAGCGCGAATCTCCACAGCTAGGAGTGGAAGTATCTACCACTAGGGGACATTCATTATCCGCAGTCGCTCCTCGATACATTGCTAATAATTCTTTGTTATCTCCTCCCCAGGGATTTTCCCACTGCATTAAGTACATCCATACTTCATCAGTACGCCAATCTTCTATGGGAGTATAAATCAAAGAGTTGATTAAACGTCCATTGGGGCTTAATCTGTCACGAACTCTACCTATTTCATGTTTTTTCATGGTGATTGCTCGCGCTTGACTTTCAGCCTTCCTAATTCCTAGCACAACAATAGTTTCACAATGAACTCTGACTAAATTGCGAATAAAGTTATTGACAGGCTGAATTTTCATGCGATCAGTACACCAACGAAAGCCGTGCCTTGGAGCAGGATATCCTTTTCCTATCAAACAAACCCAGAAAGTAGCGTCAACTTCAGGATGCAGTAGATGCGATTTAACAGGCATTTGTTGCTGTTTTGCCGCTTCTGTAAGCTGTCTAATACATCTGCGTACCCAAGTAGAAACAATTGGGTTTTCAACAAAAGTATCGGTAGTGATGACATGAATGGTTTTGTGTCGCTTCTCTAATGGTAAGGCAGCGATCGCATTCCAGATCAACTGCAATATACTTGTACTATCTTTTCCCCATGATACTCCCACAACCCAAGGAATAGTATCTGCACAGTATAATTCCTGTATTTCTTGAGTTAAATAATTTAAATCCTCGACAAACTCCGCAATAGTACGGATAGGCGACTTATCTGATTTGAGGGTATCTGTCATAAAAAGTCCGTATTTCTCTCGATACTGAGTGTCTCAAGGATGACTACAGAGTTTCGCCTAAAGATGAAGTATGACGGGATTTGGCATCATCCTTGGGCGATCAGCTGCTGTTCCTTGTTCCCTATTCTGGCGTTCCCTATTCCCCAAAACGAAAACTTCGTGCCTCATCATTAAGATAACTGCTATAATATATGATTATTGAGTGTTTTTTGGTGTTTTTTTCTATTATGTCTGATATTGCACCTCATTCTTCAGATTTGACTCAACAACTGAATCAGGTACTGGAATACTACTTTTCTGAGCATTACAGAGAGAAATGCTATCTTGGGCTAGTTTTCCAACAAGGAAAACGAAAAATGGTTCAAATAAACGTTCCCGCTCATGATTTACCAACCTTGCTCCAAGCAAAGCCATCTACAGGTAACGATCCCGATTCAGGAAAAAATCGCCCAGAGGTTCAAGGACATACAGAGGAAGTTAAAGAATATATCCTTAAGCGGATTAAACAAGATAAACCATGGATTTTAGGAACTCTAACAGCTAATATTGATCCAGAAAAAATTAAGCTGATCGATCTTGCTCGTGGGCTATGCTTGGTTATAATCGGACGTGGAATCAAATTAGATATTACAGATGGTCAACATCGTAAACGCGCTATTCACGAATTGATTACGAATTCTGAGGGGGAACTAATCGGTGATAATGATTTTCCTATTACTTTGGTATTGGAAGGGGATTTTAGACAATGCCAAACTGATTTTAGAGATATGGCTCAAACAAGGCCTTTAGATAAATCGTTACTTCTCTCCTTTGGGGAATTTGAAGGACGGGTGGGTATTACTAAAAATTTACTCTATCAAGTGTCTATGTTTGATGGTAAAACAGAAGCTATCAAAGATCAAACTTCGTTAAAAAAGAAACTTATTTATACATTTAACTATGTGGCTAAATTAGTAAGTTTAGCATTTGATAACGACATTAGTTCTGATTTAACAGAGATAAGCGTTGAAGAATCATCTGAGGCTTTATCTAAATGTTTAAATCAGTTTTTTCATGAGTGTTCTCAAACTAGAGAAATAGCGGAGAATAGCACAGATAAATTAACCGTTGATCAGTTAACTCAATTTCAGACAAGTTGTATTTTAGGACGTAGTGTAGGCTTAGAAATATTAGGATACTTGTTGCACGATATTTATGATGAAAATAACAACAGTTTTGATAGTGCTAAAATTTCATTGTTGGCTGGATTAGACTGGGCAACTGGTAGTGATCTTTGGAGTGGAAATGTCGTTAGAATAGATCCTAACCCTAAAAAGCCAGCAAATCCTTACAGAATATCTGCGACCATGAATATGGTAAAACTGGCAGTTTACAACGTAAAAAATCGGCTAGGATGGGTAGAAAAATCTACAAGTTCTATGTTAGATTTTCAATGATCGAGCGCAGCTAACGAGCGATCGCACACCATAGAACTTGTGTACTATGATGAACCCTTAATGCAACTTTAAAAACCCACTTCCCACTCCCCCCTAGACCTTTTAAACAGGATTTAGCATCACGTTCCCGGGTTGAGGGTCGAAATCCCGTTAGGGATTAAAGAGTAACTCCACCGTCCACGGGTAAAACCACACCTGTCATATAGGGGTTGATAATCAAACTCAATACTGCTAGGGCGACTTCTTCGGGTTGCCCTAAATGTTCGACAGGTAGAGCAGAAACCGCCCATTTGCTCAGGTCGGAGCGTTCCGAATCACTTTGACTGCTCCAGATACTTGTATCTTCTATTAATCCGGGGGCAACAACGTTAACGCGAACAGGAGCGAGTTCTAGGGCGAGGGCGCGTCCAAATACTGCTACGGCACTATTAGCGGCGGCTATGACGGAAATTCCGCCCATTTTGGAATATTTGAAGATAGTGACGCTTGATGTCAGGGTAATAGAACCGTCCTTGGCCAAAGTTTTCAGGGAGCCACGCACTGCTAAAAAGGTGGCCCAGAATTTATCCATACCTCCCTGGGCCGTTTCTGTGGTCATTTCAGTTAATAAGGCTCGCGGCATATTTCTGTCTCCCAGAGAGGTTACTACTAAATGGTCAAAGTTGCCAATTTCTGCAAAAAAGGCATTAACAGAATCTTCTTCTAAAAAATTAACAGTTTTGGCTTCAATCTCCCCGGAAATTAGGGCAACAGCGGCAGCTAATTTCTCTTGAGAAGCATGGGAAAGCACCACTTTTGCCCCCAGGGAGAGCAATTTTTCGGCAATCGCTAGGTCAATCCCGGAGCTTGCACCAATAATAACGACTTTTTTACCCGATAAGGAATCAAACATTTTTTTGTCTCCAAAAATTTCAGAAAAACTTACAGCTATTACAGCATATTGACTGGCTTTTGGGCAGCAACTAACCAATAAGTTATGGACGAGGAACTTAGCAAATTATCCAGAGCCTTAATGTTTAAATTATAGGTTTCTTCGTCTAATTTTCCTGATTGCAATTCCTCTGTTAACCAAGATTTAAGATGGCGAAAATGTCTGAACCAGCACTCCTCCGTCACCTCGACAAATTGAACATCTTTAAACCCTGCCTGTTGATAAAGATTTTGATACTCTGCAATATCTTTGACCCTGTTTGCTTGGGGAACTGTCCAATCCCCTAAAAGTTCTGTTGTGGCAAAACTCAGATCTGAGAGAATTAAGGTTCCCCCCGGCTTTAATACTCGCCAAGCTTCTCGGAGGAATTGCTGTCTAGTATTAAAATAAAAAGCCGCTTCTACACAAATAATTTGCTCAAAAGAATCATCGGCAAAATCCATCTCTACTGCGTCCATTAACAGAAATTTACCTTCGGGAAAATTCAAGAGACTTCTGGCAATTTGTGTGGGAGAAATGTTAATCCCCACAATTGCTGTCAATGGATAATATTTGAGAAGATAATGGGTAGTTGCTCCTAAACCACAGCCAATGTCAAGAATTGTTCCCTGTTTGTTGGGAATAAATTCTAAAAGTTTCTCCATCAGAGTGGAGGATGCTTCCTGTTGATCTTGGGTATGGGAGAGCCAATAACCGACATTAAAAAACTCTCTTTCACCATAAAACTCTCGAATCGAAGGACTACAAATTAAATCGTCGAATCTACTAATCCATTCATTTTTATCCATTTTTAAACTCACTTAACTCTCTCGGCAAAAAACTACATTAGTTTAACACGATTGAGCTTAGTAGAGTGGGAAGTGGTTTATAGCAATGCTTGCCAAACTCCTGTTAAGGCACTAGATATTGACCGCGTGGCTGAGACGATAGAAAAAAAGAAGCCACAGCTTTTTGCTTAGATACCGATAAATTTCCCTTAGAGGTTCAACTAACAGCCCAATTTAATGGTAAAAAAAGTTTTTATCAATTAACCTATAACCATCAATCTATATTATCATATCTGGTGAGGGACAGAAGTTATCGCTTTTGAATTAGGAATGGGGAGCGGGGGACAGGGAAGAAAATCGTCGCACCTCATGACTCTGAATACCGCTTTGACATCCTCGCCGCCGTAAAACGGACGGCGATTCCTCACCACGCCACCTTTTTAGAATGGTCGCGTCAATGGGGTTGACGCGACCCGGGATGCTGCTTCTTTAACAGAAGTCTTACGCTTTCCGACCCGTCCATTTTG
>NZ_JADBSA010000323.1:0-2670 GCF_020246945.1 Microcystis sp. M113S1
AGATGTAAACGCTGCGGTAAATATCAAGGTCGCCGGAGGACATTCGGAGACTTTAAACGGACGGGTCGGAAAGCGTAAGACTTCTGTTAAAGAAGCAGCATCCCGGGTCGCGTCAACCCCATTCAGCGACCATTCTAAAAAAGTGGCGTGGTGAGGAATCGCCGTCCGTTTACGGCGGCGAGGATGTCAAAATGAAATCTGGGAAAATGACACCGCCGCATCCCGAAAACTCTCACCCCTTGCCGGGTATAATCGATCGCAGGAAAAATTTTATGAGTAAATTTGTCTTTGTCACCGGGGGAGTCGTCTCCAGTATTGGGAAAGGAATTGTCGCCGCTAGTTTAGGAAGATTGTTGAAAAGTCGGGATTATTCCGTCTCAATTCTGAAATTAGACCCCTATATCAACGTGGATCCAGGTACGATGAGTCCTTTTCAACACGGAGAGGTATTTGTCACCGATGATGGGGCTGAAACCGACCTCGACCTTGGCCACTACGAACGTTTTACCGATACGGAACTCTCCCGTCTCAATAGCGTGACTACCGGCTCGATTTATCAAGCGGTATTGAATAAAGAGCGTCGTGGTGCTTATATGGGGGGAACTGTGCAGGTAATTCCCCATATTACCAACGAAATCAAGGAAAGGATTCTTCGGGTGGCCAAAGATACCAACCCCGATATTGTCATCACAGAAATTGGTGGTACGGTGGGAGATATCGAATCTTTGCCTTTTTTAGAAGCAATTAGGCAATTTAGGAAGGATGTGGGTCGAAATAACGTAGTTTATATGCACGTTACCCTAATTCCTTGGATTCCGGCCGCCAAGGAGATGAAAACTAAACCGACGCAACACTCGGTCAAGGAATTAAGATCGATCGGCATTCAACCGGATGTGTTAGTCTGTCGTTGTCATCTACCCCTACAACCGGGGTTAAAAGAAAAACTCTCAGCTTTCTGTGATGTGCCGGTGGAATCGGTGATTACCGCTCAGGATGCCAGCAGTATCTACGAAGTTCCCCTCAATCTGGAAAAAGAGGGATTAGCGCAACAAACCCTAGAATTATTAAACCTGGGTCCCCGATACCCCCATCTGGAGGAGTGGGAAAATCTCATCCGACAGATGCAATCCCCCGGTCAAAAATTAGAGATAGCTATCGTGGGTAAATACGTGCAGTTGGGGGACGCTTATCTCTCGGTGGTAGAGGCCCTCAAACACGCTGCTATTGCCCTTGATAGCGAGATAGAATTGCGTTGGGTAAGTGCTGAAGATGTGGATAATGATTCGGCCGAAGCTCATTTAAGCGGTGTTGACGGTATTGTTGTACCCGGTGGTTTTGGTATTAGGGGTGTGGATGGCAAAATTAAGGCGATCGAGTATGCTAGGGTCAATAATATTCCTTTCTTGGGTCTCTGTTTAGGGATGCAGTGTTCGATTATCGAATGGGGTCGCAATGTGGCCCAATTAGAAAGGGCTAATAGTTCCGAATTTGAAGAAGATACACCGAATCCAGTGATTAATTTACTGCCAGAACAGGCAGATGTGGTGGATTTAGGGGGAACAATGCGCTTAGGTCTCTATCCCTGCCGTTTAAATCCCGATAGTCTGGCTTTCTCCCTCTACGGTCAAGAGGTTATCTATGAGCGCCATCGTCACCGTTACGAGTTCAATAATGCCTATCGTAGTCTCTTTTTCGAGACTGGTTATCTGGTGAGTGGCACTTCTCCTGATGGTCGTTTGGTGGAAATTATCGAACTACCAAAACATCCTTTCTTTATTGCTACCCAATTTCACCCCGAATTTCGCTCCCGTCCCAATAAAGCTCATCCTCTCTTTTATGGTTTCATGAAAGCGGCCCTCAACGGTAGAGAGCAAAAGTTCTCCCTGAGTAGTCAGCATTCAGCTATTGGTTAGGATTTGCTGGTCTGATTGGCTCAAAATCTGGTTTTTTGGGGGGAAACCCCCGAAAATTTGTCATCTTAACCCCAGTTTGGCCTAGGGTTTTCCGAATTGACGTTGATAAACCACTTCTTCCTTGCCAGATTCCAGTTTAATATCCGAGCGAGGATAGGCCACACATAACAAAGCATAGCCTTCTTTTTGCAGGTCGGGGGATAATCCCATGCCATCACTTTGTTCGACGCTACCCTGGGAAAGTTGAGCGGCACAGGTAGTACATACGCCCGCATTGCAAGAACTGGGTAAGTCGATTCCCGCATCGTAGGCCGCTTGTAGTATAGTTTGATCTTCCCTAACTTCGATCGTTTGTGTTGTTCCTAAATGAGAAATTTCTACCTTGTAGGTTGTGGTCATAGCTAATCAATGATGCTTTGAACTTCACCTATTTTATCATTCTAGATACTCCTCACGAATTTTATCGAGTTCGAGCGCAAGTTTTGACATACTCCCACCGTCAAGCTACGCTGTGACGGGGGATTCTTGACCTATCACTATCGGAAATTCCTTGTTCAACGAGACAGCTTAGATTCTCAATGTCTCCATTAAGAATCCAGAGACCGGACTCTCCCAAATTGAAAGATTAAATAATACCTTTCGACAAAGGATTTCTCGGCTGGTGAGACAGAGTCTATCTTTCTCTAAAAAAATGGAGAATCACGTTGGGGAACCCTTTGGTATTTTATCCATGACTACAATGCACAGCAAAGCAAAG
>NZ_JADBSA010000324.1:0-19546 GCF_020246945.1 Microcystis sp. M113S1
AATAGTATTAACTTCTGATGCTAAAATATGCCAATTCAGGGCCACATCTGTAAATACTTCCTGTAGGTCTTTGGAGGAACCTTCGGCCGCTATCTGTTCTTTTTGGATTCTCACACTTAGTTTTTTCACCGTGTTAACAACGGGAATAATCCCGTGAATACCCTCATTAAGTATTTTATCCTGTACTCGACCGAAGACCATTAAAACTCCTCTAAATTTTGGCGGCTTTCTTCTTTGAGTTGGTGGCTCCAGGCATTGAACCGGCGAACACCGAATACTGTTGCGACTAGCGTACCGAGAAAAATCGCCAAACGTTCCCAAATCGAGAGAGAGTGATAGAGATAATTCGGCATCTGGAATTCGATCGGTGCGGAGATGCTCCAGGACGAGGTATGTCCTGGAGCATTGACGATAACTTTGGCTTGATGGATGGTGAGCCGATCGGCGGTTGGTTGTGGATAGCTGATCTCGTATTCTCGGAGCGCGGTCAGGAACTCTCGTAATCCTTGGCTCACTTCTTCAGCTGAACGCGGGAATCGGGCAATTCCGCCGGTCTCTTTAGCGATCGCTGTCAATCGAGATCGATCAACGATAAACTCGCGGATATCTTCTCCCAAAGGAAGCTGACAGTAGGTAAGGAGAGTATCCACCGTGAGAGGGCGGCTGTGTAACTCCTGGGCGCATTGGGCGCGGGCGCGGAGTCGGGTTAGGGATTCGCCGTATCCCATCGTGTGGACGGTGACGTGAGGGGAAAGAGCCAGCAGAGCCCGCGTGGACTGAAAGCGTTGTTCTTCCTTGTTTCGATCGGGATCGGCATCGAATCCATCGGTAAATAGGATCACGCTGAGACGGGGAGGCAGACCCCAAGAATTTTGCTGAAAACGTTCAGAAGTGGTCAGAAATTTGACCGCTTCATCGAGGGGTTGATAGAGATTGGTGGAGGCACAGACATCAACATGGGCTAACTCGGAAAGTCGAGTTTTGGTTGTTTTGTAGGGATAGGCTTCTAGATACTTTTGAATCACTGCCTGATTGACTGGATAGCTATGGGCGCAACCTTCCCCGAAGGGAACTAGGGCAATTTCTACGGGAAGCTTTTCAGTTTCGATCGTGGTAATAAATTTTTGGATTCCCTTGATCGCTCCCTGGAGTTTGACTTGTTGGGATTCATCCCGATTATCCATACTGCCGCTCATATCTAGCAAAATCACTAAATAGGCGGGATCGGGTTTGACTTTATCGGGTGGGGTTATAGTAATTTTCGGGGGAGTCAATCGATATTTAAATTCGGTTTGATTGGCCGCCCTGGTGAGGACGGTAAAGTTATTCGCTTGTAATCCGGGTACGAGCAGGTCACGATGGTCGCGAACTTGTACTTTTAAAGTCACTCGATCGTGGTCGGTAATGGCGCGGAGAATTTTGACGGAGTTCGCCCGGACGGAAGCAGAATCGAAGAAAGTGAATGCGAGAATCGAGAGGGGAAAAAGCAGAAGGTTTTTACCAGATTTTTTAGTTGTCTGGATCGAGAAAGCGATCGCAAAAAATAAATCGGTAATAGCAGGTATTTGTTTTTTCATGGTAGAAAGTCAACATTTGATTGTGATATAAGGTTTCCGATGTATTTTCTGATAACATTCTTCTTTGTATCTGTACTTTATTCTCGACGGGGGTGCTAAGTCTCCATTGTTTTCTCTCTAAACTGAGCTTGGCGGCTATTGCAGGTACATCGGGTAAAAATATATCGGAATCTTCCGCAGAACCGATCTGTAAAGATTGGGAAGTATCGCGAGGAAGTTGGATAGATAATCCTTCTTCAATTTGGGTTTGATCGAAATTCACAATTCTTAAAGAGCGATCGTTAATTTTGGGATAGTTCCCCGATTGGTTATCTTTTCGGGTGCGTCCGAATCCTCTACCGGCTCTCAGTGCGACTTGATAGGTGGGGGTTGTGGAAATGGCGAGCGCCATCCCTAAACCAGCGCCGAAAAAGGTGAATCCTAACAGATCTTCATAACCGCTAAGGGGGATTATTGTTCGGAGAAATTCGATCGCTAGGGCGGCAATTAAACCGGCAAGTAATCCGAAAAGGGCAGATTTTATCGGTCGCTCAAAGGTGTTACTTTTCGCGCCCTCGGTACTCAGCGATCGCCAAGATAATCCCTCGGCTACACCGGCCCCTAAACCGATTAGACTCCAGCCCACTATGCGAACACTTGCTGGGGGGAATTTTCCCTGGTAAATAATCACAGTTAACACTGCGGCGATCGCTCCAGCGATTAAACCAGTTTTTAGAGCGATTTTGAGATAACTATTGCGGATTCTTCGATTCGCTTTGTAGTGAATCGGATTACTCAGATAAATGGTCGTTAGGACAAGGGTAACACTTAAACAGATAGTGACGATCGGGAAGAGAATAAACTCGACGTAAAAAGGGAAAGTGCTTCCAGTAATTGTCTTCGATGCGAATTTAAAGAGGTCTAAGATCACTAAGCTCAGGTTCCAGCCGATCAGCGCTGAAATAATGCCCCCCAACAGATAAAAAACAAGTCTCATTTTTTCAATACTCCCTTCCTGATCCAGTTAAACGTTTAGAGACAAAGTATTCCTAGTATTGACTAGAAAGGTTTCCGCCATAGTCTAATGCTGCTAGTGCGTTCGCAGTTGGGGAATTTTCGGTTTGATCGTTGGGTTGCCCTAGCCTCCCCTCAGATTTCTAAATAATAGCATAATATCCTGTGTCAGGTTCGCCCAAGCTAGGCCGATCAGTCCAGATGAGCGGTGGCTTTTTTGAAGATCGATGAGATGGATTTCGGCTTGGGTGTATATATCTGCGGGAACTTCTCCTTGGCTTACTTGATAAAACAGAGCCGCTAGGCTATAGGCGCGCACTTCGGCGAATAGTCGTGCGAGAAATTCGTATCGTTTTTTAGTAGCATCGGGTAATTTTTTTTGTTGATAGTCTTGTAAAATTTTGTTAAAAAAATGATTGTCTAGTTGACAATATTCTGGATAGTGGATGTGTATGAGTAGTGATTTAGTATAATATTTTGCGGAGTCATAAAAATAATCTGACCAGAAGCTTTTGGAGCGAATTAGTAACCATTGTTTTTCCTGGGGTAGATCGGGAATTTTTCTATTTTTGTATTGCTCCGTTATTAATAGATCATCGATGAGAGCGTATAGTCGCTGTTCGAGGTGGGGATTTTGGTCGAGCGCTTGTTGTTGCATCTCGATGCCCGCACACCCAAACTGTTTATTTCTTCTTCGTTGCCGTAGCCAGTCTAGCCAGTTAGCGATTTCTGGAAATGGTTTTAAAATAGCCAGTAATGCTCGATATCTAGCCGCTGTAATATTATGATTTTTAAGCGCAGTTTTATCAACAATAATTTCCCAGTTCCAATGGTCACTGTCAAGACTAGATAAATAACTGGAGAGGGCTTGTAAGTTTCGTTCTGTATCTTTATTTTTCGCTAGATTTAGTAAACATCGTTTGACTTGGATATCACTGGATATATATTCGGAAACCGTCGAGAAGGATTCGGGAACTTGATCGAACCTAATGACTAATTGTTCCTGATCGCTATCCTGGGTGTAAACCAGAGAGAATTGTTCGGGAATCTCTAACTGAGACACTCGAAAAGCCCAATTTAGGGGACTAGAATCGTTTGCTTGTAGAGACAGGGCTAGGGCATGAAATTCTCGACAATCCTCAAAAGTTATATTGTCTAAATATAATGGAGATCGAGAGTATTTTTTTTCTTGTTCTATTTTTTTGATAGAAATTTTCACCGAATCGGTTGAATATTTTTTTAAAAAATCATGGAGATTTAGCCAAGAACTAGAAGCTTTTGGGGGTGTTTTGGGAGATGAAGAGGAGGGTTGTAGTTGAAAGGTGGGAGAACCTTGAGTCATCCACCATTCTAGCAGCGTTCCGATTCCGTCTGTTTCGCCATCTTGCGAGGGTTTTTCTAACCAGAAATAGCGGTAGCCGATTAGAGGGCGATCGCTGTCATCTCTTAAGGCTGTCGCCACCGCTAATAGGGCATATTTGCCGATTTCTCTAGAGATTAGGGCGATAGTTTGGGGAGGATAACTATCATTAATTCGACAGGCATGATTATGGACGGCATTCGCAATTTCCGGGGGTACTTCCTGATTTTCTCCGCCGATTTCTCGATCGAATCCTGTACTCACATAGCACTCATGTCTTTTAGACCATTTTGGCTCTAGAAGTTTTCGAGAGAATTGATAAATTTCGCATCGATTCCACATCATTAAGCGTCTATTTATCTGGTTTGAATATTTGATCTAGGCAGGCAGAATAGGCGGTATTTGTCTGAGTTTTGCACTGCTGAAAGGCTTTGTATCGAGGGAGAGCGATCGAGTAATTTTCGCTCTCTTTTAGGATTCTTTCTAGGGTATTGATCGCTGTTTTTATCTGCCGATCTTGAATCATGGAAGCGAGAATCGACCAGGTTTTTTCGTCTAAATCCCCTCCTGCCGGCTGAATCTGGTATTGTGTTTGGAACTTAGCGATCGCTGCCGATGCTTCCCCATCCCAAATCTGAGTGCTATCACCCTTATACAATCCTAGCGAGTGGAGAAGACTTTTCCCTAGGGCGATTTCTGGGGCGCTGAGGTGAGGATTGGCTGTCACTTGGTTAGCGGTGTAGGTTTTACCCAGTTTTGCCGGAACTGCTGGTGTCAGTTGTTGAAGGAAGCGATATAAAGGAGCTTTGATAATACTTGATCTTTCTTCTAGCCATGCTTCGCGTTGAGTGCTGGTTTTCCACTGGGAAGCGTTGAAATCGGGCATCTTTTCCCGTAACTTCTTTAGGTTGTCTAGATTTTTCGCTTGCAGATCTTGTCGGCGATCGCCCGATTCTAGGAGATTAAAATATAAGTATAGTTCCCGAACGGGATCGGAGGGAATAATGGCCGATTGATTTGCGGAAATCTTCGGAGAAAATACCCGTCCGAGCGATTGAACTCCCCACAGGACTCCCACCCCCAACACCGTCCCGACTGCCACACTCAACCCTAGACATAACCAAGGATAGTTTTGCCAAAGAATTAGGGCGATTTTCTTGAGAGAATTGGGACTTTTCTCGGAGGATTGTGGAGGAATAGCGGGGGGTCTTTCTAGGGGAATAATTTCGGGGAGGTTCGTGCAGTTTTCCCAAATTTTATCGGGAACTTTACCCGTAGCGAGTTTATAGAAAAAAGCGGCGATCGGATAGGATTTATTCTTTTCTAGAATCCGTGCGATGCTCTCGTAGGACGAGGTATTTTCGGCGGTTTGTCCTTGCTCATGCTGTTTTAAGTCTTCGAGGATTTTCTCGATAAACTCATCCCTTTCTTGAGGGGGTAATTGTTCTTTTTTGAGATAGGCTCGATCGAGCTTTCTAAACAGATCGTTGGTGTAGATTTCTAGAGATTCTTTCCAGAGTGAGGAGTAGTCGATAAGTAGCCATTGAATTACCTTTTCTGATTTCTGGGAGAGGTTCGATCGCAGTAGGAGAAATAACCGAGCGATGAGTTGATGGAGTCTTGTTTTATTCTTGGCTAATATGGCCGAATTTCTAGAATACAATTGTATCAACTGCTGCTGTTGATCGAGTGCTTTTTTCGCTTCTTGAGTAACGGGTAATTCGGATGGCTGGAAATGAGTCAATAAGGCTGAGGGAAGAAAGCGAGAGAAATCCAGCAATTTTTGAGGTGCGGGAGATCCTGGTGCTTGTAGGCTATTGAGCCAATCCGAGACAGTAATCGTTAAGTCAGTATGCTGTAAATTGGGATTTAATAGTAAAATCAAGGATTTATAAATCCTTTCCTCTTGGGTGTGCTGTCGTTGCTCCAGCCAGGTGCTATCGATCAGAGTTGCCCAATCCCATCGAGTGCTATCGGTTTTTTCTAGTTCTGACACTAATATATTTAGGTTTTTATCAATTTCTTTGTCTTCTGAGAGTTCTTTTAATGCTCTTTTTAAACTTTGAATTGATTGAACCTGTACAGGGGAAGTATCTAGTATATCTTGCCCAGTTTTATGGGGAGTTAATGCGGTTGGGATTTTGTTGACATCGGAATTGATCTGACAGTATTCTTGAGTAGTGCAAGCGATTAGGGTAAATTGATTAGGATTTTCTAAAACAGTAACCTTCCACGCCCAAGCGATCGGGCGATTATATTTTTGTTTGAGATATCGAGAGACAAATTGTATTTCCCATAATTTCCAATTGAAACTATTTCTACAAGGGAAAATATATGGCGTTTTTGATATTTCTAAAGCACGATCTTCTAGGCGTAATATCTCGCATAATAACCTTGCTTTTGTTGAAATATTATTAAAATTTCTTTGTTGAAGATTTTCTATGATTTTATTACGATCAAACTCATCAGGGCAATAGGGTTGAGCTAAGTAATAATCTTTTTGATGATTCTGTTGCTGAATATGTCTGATCTCTGAATAAAGCTTTAGCTCGAAACGGGGGGAATTTCGCTCGACCCACCATTCTAACAATGTTCCCACGGCATCTATTTCTCTATCTAGGGGCTTTTCTAGCCAGAAATAACGATAGCCTACCAGAGGTCGATCACAATCATCTTTTAGGGGAGAGGCTACCGCTAAAACTGCGTATCTATCGATTTCTCGTGCGATGAGGGCAATCTTTCCTTCTGCCGGAGGATAACTATCATTAATCCGAAACCAGTGGTTATGGACTGCATTTTGAATGGGGGTGGGAGGATTCTCATGGGTTCTTAAACCGATTTCTTTGTCGAATCCGCTAGAAACCCACCGATCGCCCTGTCTTTTCGGTTCTAACAATTTCCGAGAAAATTCCTTGATCAAAATGGAATCGCTCATAGTTTTTCTAATCCTCTATGTCTCTGAGTTGGGGATGATCGGTACCCGTGTGTAACCAGTAAATTGGTGCCATTAATCCCAAGGGTCTCCACACTTTTGGGTTATCGATCACTCCAGAAGTCACACCACCTTCGCGGCTAGTAACTTGAACGTTGGCGAGGGGAGAGTCGGGAGAAGCACCTGGCTTCATGCCAAATGCCGAACAAAAAAAATACTTAACAGGACAGGGCCACTCTTTGCCCCAATTTTCTAGTAATTGATAGGTTTTATTAAATTTTAGCCTCATAAATCTGGGGATATCCTGTCGGTGGATTCGCATTTTAGATTGTTCGGCTTTGGTAAAGGCTAAGGCGATCCGATACTGGGAGAGGTTTTGATTTTTCTTTTCTAGTCGCCACTTTAATTGTTGTTTCAAGGTGGCCAATCCCTGGGCGTACTTTTGATCTTCTGTGAAGAAAGTACCATCGAGTAGGATGAGTAATCCTAGGGCAGAGGCACATTCTTCTAGATACTCTTCGATGTGGGAAGTTTTGCCTTGGGATAGTTTTTCAAATAATTCCCCAGCAAAGTCTTTACAAATTATATCGATCGCTTGTCCCCCTTGCCAAGTGGGCTTCATTTGAATCGAGAGGTTATAAGTGGGAATTTCGCTCGGATTGCTGGCTAGATAGGTAGCCATTAACATGGCATTATTTTCTAGGATATCTTTTGCCATAGCGATTAGTTTAGCCGTATCGTCGTCGCGGGGAATAACTTTCTCGATCGGACTATCGGGTTTCGCGTTCGGCCAGTAGGCCAACGCAGAGAGATAGGTGGTTTTACCCGATCGCCTCGGTCCGATGATCCGAAATTCGGTAGGCTGAGAATCGGTGGTTTCTGGGGGTTGTTGACGACTCCACATAATTATTCTTCGAGTCGAATGCCTGTCGCTAACCAGTATAGCGGAGGAATTAATCCGTAGGGATACCAGCGATCGGGTTCTCGTAAATAGGCGTTTTTTTCTTCTGGGGAACCGTCGTCGGGTAAGTAGCAGTTTGGCCGGGGATCAAAATCTCGATCGCGGCGACTTCCCAAAACCCCGAATGCAGAACAGGCAAAGAATTGTAATCGGTCTGGGGGTAAAGTTTTGGTGAGATGTTTATAGGTTTCGGGCAATCGTACCTCGAATAAATCCTCGTCGGGATCGAGACGACAGGGCCAGAGTTCTCCCCGTTCGCATTTAGCCATGACGACGGCGATCCGCAGTTTTTTAATTTCTGGGTTGCGAAATTCCCGCTCGCGAATTTCCTCGCACAGCTTGGTAAACGCGGGTAGATATAGAGATGTGTCGCGTTCTGGTTCCCAATCGGTCATCATCACCATCCAGCTTACGGTCGTAAATAGGTCGTCAACCCAAGGGGCAATTTCTCTCCATTGATGAGGGATGGGAATATGTTCAAAAAATTCCCCTGGGAAATCTTTCGCGAGGAGTTCTAGTTCGATGCCCGATCGCTTTTTCCCCGGAGGGATTTTGAGGAGAAAGTCATAGTCCTTGAGGTTATGGAGTTGACTGGCATCGAACGCGTCTCCCGCCATCTTTGCTTGCTGTTGAAGAAGATTCCGCGCGAGTCTCCGTAGAGTTGTGGCTTCATCATTGCGAGGAATCACTTCTAAATCGGGATATTTTTGTAGTAAACCTTGGGGACGGGCGGCTAGAGTGGCGAGATAGGTGGTTTTTCCCGAATCTCTCGCCCCGATCACGCGAATTTCTGTAGAGGCTTTAGGCATTGGCAAAATAAGCTCCTAAATAGACCCAGGGTAATTCTAATAGAGTGGGATAGTGAATGGTGGTGACGAAAAACTTTGGATTTAGATAGGGGGGTTGGGAGTTATGTTCGCGGATTATATCATCGGCTAGGGAAAAATAGGTCTCTCGGATATGATCGTCGTGTTTCCCCCAGAGAAAGGAAGTTTTGGTGTCGTATTGCCAGTGGTTTTTTTCCTCCTCTAGGTTGTGAAATAGATCGGCTTTATGGATGGAGATTAAAATATGTTGTACTCTAGGACAGTGCGATCGCAAGAGGGTGAGACGTTCCTTGAGTTGTTTTTTCCAGGTCTCCGGGTCGAGAATTTCCTCAAATTCGGGAGTATCTTCTATTTCTTGAGTTCGACTTCGATATCGATAGGGAGGCAGCAGGAGTAAAACCGCTTGACTTTGACCGAGAGTGTGTACCAGATCTTGATATTTTTCTGGGTTGCTTTCTTGCCACGCGGGTTTAGACCAAGCTTCCCCAGGGGTATCAATCCACTGAACTCTCACCTCTCTTTCCGAACCGGAAGGAAGGTTAATTCTCAGCAGGAGAGGTTCTTCTTCTTTTTGAGAAGTTCCCGCTAGTTTTTCAATGCTATCATTGGACAGTGTAGCGATTTTACCCCCAGGGCCAGAAGGGATCACTTTAACATTTTCGGTTCCTTTCGATAGGGTAATGACCATACTGGTCTTACCAACACTTTTATTACCAATAATGATTACGTTCATGGGGAAATTTTTCGTTGTTGATTGCTAAATAGTCAGATGAGCTAAAACTCTAAAATCCCTCGCAGTTGTAATTGCCAAGTTTTTCCATCCGCTAGAGGATAGACTACCGCAGGACGGATGACGGTATAGCTATCGGAATAATTCGGATCGTAGTTCTGGCACTCGAATAGATCTTCAACGCTTTTATAGTTATTTTGGTTGATTCTAAAATATTGGCTAGGTACCAAACAATGATAGTTCCCGTCGAGGTAAACTCCATAGATACCCCGACGTTTACTTTCTAGTATAGTCGGCTCTCTACTTCCCCTCAAGCGATTCGCTAGGCTCTCTTCCGTAGGATAGACTTCGATCAGGGACGAGGGACGAGAATCCGAATGATAACTATCTAACCCTGAAGAGTTAGAAGAGTTAGAAGAGTTAGAAGAGTTAGAATTTGAAGGTTCGGGACTTGGGGAAGTCTGGCTATCGGGTAATTCAGAAGGTTGCCAAGTAGTTACGTCGGTTTGTTCTGTTTGTTCCCGAACTTCCACGTTTTCGGTTTCCTGAAGGCAACTTTCTAAGTCTTCAATTCTCTTCTTAAGTTTACGGATTTCTTCTGTGCTTATTTGATCGTTATCTGCCGTATTTTGAGGAATTTTTTCATAAAAATTGTTATTATCCTCAATCTGATTGTTATTTACACTCTGAATATCAACTTGATTGGATGCGTCATTTATATTTTTTTCTTGATCATCTTTATGGATGTTTCGAGTCCACAAATTGAATTTATTAAACCATTTATTATTAGGATTTTGCCGATTAGTTAATAATTTTAGTATAAAAAAGTTTGAATTAGATTTTCTGCGGAACTTTAGCCAATAAATTCCGCTCGCTAATAAAGCTAATGTAGCAACGATCAAAGATTCTTTTTTTAAGTCTATCGTAGAGCTAGGTCTAGGTGTCGATCGAACACTAGAGTTTAATTTTTTAATATTATATTCTAGCGACTTCTGTTTATCTTGGAGAAATTTTGTAATTTCCTCAAAAGTAATTTTGCCAAAATTGCCATAGTCTTCATCGGGAAGATAATATTTTTTAAAAAAGTCCAAGTTCTTCTGAACGTTTTTGATCGAGCTTTCATTGAATCCTTCTTCAAAAGGATCTATTACCTTTTGATAAATTTCGACTAAAGTGCTATCGATTTTATATAGAGTTTGCTTAATAATAGTGGCTTGTTGATCATTTTCTATCCTCGGTAATCGAGTTTGACGAAAATTCTCGACTTCTTCCTTTAAATTTCTTATTTTTCGACTAACCGCACTAATACTCTGAAAATTTTTTGGATATTTTCTAAAAATCGCCGTATCGAGATCATCGAGAAACTTCTGCTGTTCGGTTTTTAAGTCGTTGAAAGCGCTATTGATCTCCCATAATTGAGGAGATTTATCGACGGTTGCTGGGGAGGTTTGAGAGGCTGAATCTTTTCCAGAATCAGTCCCTTTCCCGCATCCGACGATGACACTAGAAACGAGAAGTAGGGACAGCACTAATTTAGCATAGCTGATTTTTTTCATAGATTTCGGCGATCGCAAAATTGAGTTTCGTCATCTGGGTAACTTCTCTCATCACTCCTCATCGTACTCTAGCGCGCTAGAATCGTAAAACCCCTCGCTGTTGTAACTGCCAAGTTTGCCCACCCGCTAGGGGATAGACTACCGCGGGATGGATGACGGTATAGCTATCGGAATAATTCGGATCGTAGTTCTGGCACTCGAATAGATCTTCAACGCTTTTATAGTTATTCTGGTTGATTCTAAAATTTTGGCTAGGTACCAAACAATGATAGTTCCCGTCGAGGTAAACTCCGTAGAGACCCCGGCGTTTATTTTCTAGGACAATTGGTTCGCCACCTCCCATCCGGCGATTCGCTAGGCTTTCTTCTGTAGGAGATACTTCGATCGAGGTTTCAGAAGCTTTTCTGATTGTCTTTTTGGGTTCTGAAACTTCTGGAGATTTGGTTGTCGTAATACGATTTTCTAGAACGAAAATTCTCCTTTTTAGTTCTTCAATTTCACGGTTTTGCTGTGTAATTTTCTTCTCTATAGTTTTCAAATCTTCCAATTTTTGTTCTATAGTTTTCAGATTTTGAGAGAATTTTGGATAGAGTTTATCATAAATTTTATTGCAAACTTCTGGGGAAAATTGAATTTCATCGGTACTCCCAATCCCGGGAGTAATTAATGAATTGGGGTTCTGATTCCCAAGCTTCAATCTATCAAACCACTTATTATCAAACTTGGGTTTTAGCCAAGAAATTACGCTCGCTAATAAAGCTAAAAAGGCAAAAGTTAAAGCGAGATTAGAGGAAGTTTTTTCTTTTTCTAACTGTGCTATTCGATTAGATAATTTTTGTATTTCTGGATCGATGGTAGATTTCGGGCTGGCTTGAGCAGGAGATTTTAAATTTTTAATATGATCTTCTAGTGACTTCTGTTTATCTTGGAGAAATTTCGTAATTTCCTTAACGGTACTTTCGCCGAGATTACCGTAGTATTTAGCATCAATATTTTGTGTTTCAAAAAAGTCTAGATTTTTCTGAACATCGGTGATCGCACCTTTAGTCAATCCTTGTTTAAAAGGATAGATTACCTGTTGAGAGATCGTGACTAAAGTGTTATCGATACTATCTAAAATTTGCTCAACGGATGCTTTTTCTGCTTCTTTTAGCTTCGGCAGCTGATTTTGGCGATACTCTTGTATTTTTGTCTGTAAATTTTCTATCTTTGTACTCACCGCATCGCTCTTAATAATTTCCAGCTTTTTCTTGTCAGTAATCGTAATTGCTCCCTTGAGGGCATCGAGAAACTTTTGTTGTTCGGTTTTTAATTCATTGAAAGCTTTATCGATATCGCTCTGTAATTGAGGAGATTTAGCGACGGTTTCTGGGGAGGTTTGAGTAGCTTGATTTTTTCCAGAATCAGTCCCTTTTCCGCATCCGACGAGGACACTGGACGCGAGGAGGAGGGATAGGGCTAATTTAGCATAGCTGATTTTTTTCATAGGATTCACCGATTTTATAGAATTGTAGGATGCCGCGTTCCTCTAACTGCCAGGTTTCCCCTCCGGGTAAAGCGGAAACTCTAGCGGGTTTGAGAAGTTCAAAGTTACCCTCTAGCTGAAGATTTTTACAGTCGAAGAAGTCTTCGATCGCTTTGTAGTTGTGTTGGTTCAGTCTGAGGTTGTTACTCGGTACTAAATATTCTGTGCCGTTTTCTTTGATGATCGAATAATTACCGCGACGATTTTTCTCGAAGATTACCCGCGAGGAACTACCGATTCTTAGTTTTGTCAAGCTGTCTTCGGTGGCAGTGACGTTGATTGCCTGTTGGGAAAAAGCCTCTCGATTGCGGTTATATCGTTTCGCTAGATTCGATTCTTCTAGGCTAATCGAGTTCTGTGTTTGTGGAGAAGGTTTTATGGAAATAGTTGTTTCAGAAGGATAAGATGGTTGGTTAGAAACTATTTTTCTATTGGCGCGCTCGTTCGCTCGAATATTATGTTCTAAATCTTCTACTCTATTGCTAATTATTTTTATTTCTTCTTGAGCTTGAGAAAATTTCTCTTGGATTTTTTTATCTAACTGTTCTTGATTTTGCTCGATAGAGTGAACATCACCATTGATTGATTCTAGTTGTTCCTTTCGAGTTCGATCTCGTTCTAAATGTATAAATTGTAACTGTTCTTGTAAGGATTTTGTCAAATCAGTAAGCTCGGCTTGCAAAGGGTCGATAAAGTCAATTTTGATTTGATTGACTAAAGACTCTTCATCTTTCGTCTTGCCCTTATTATATTTATCCTTCAGACTAAATCTTTCTTCCCAAATATCTCGCGCCCAGCCAAGGATTTTTTGACGGTCTTCATCGAGGGGCCAGCTACAGACACCACAAATCTCTCTTCCCTCGTTATATTCCTTATCACAAACCGGACAATTAAACATAATCATTCCCCCTTGGACTTTTTGCTAAGGGGAGTAGAAAAGACTCCGGTAAGCCGGTATTTTTCCTACTTCCCCTCTGGTTAGCCGTTATTTGCCAGCCCACTCCTTGCCTAAAACGCGGAGGAGTGCCTTTAATCCTAGGATAAAAGGTGGCTCGACGCGGATGTTTTCTGAATCTCCCCGAATGTGAACGAGATTCGCTTTCAGTTCTTTGTGGACTTCACGCCAGAGACGATCTTTGTAACTCGACTCCAGTTCGCCATTTAAAAAAGCGGGCATGGGTTTGAGTCCCTGAATGTCGATCTCTTTCACCGCGGTGTTGAACTCGTTCAGAAAATCGGGAACTTCGTGGAGTTGGGGGATATCGAAGCCGGTGATATTGCCTTCCAACTCCAGATAGTCTTTCCAAGAAATTGGTTTACCGTTCACCACGCAATCCTCCCCGGCGATGACCGGTTCCGGTTTTTTGCTGATGATTCCTCCTAGGGGAGTTCGGTCTAGTACCAGACCACAGGCGACTTCATCCTTGGGTCGGGCGCTCAATCGGGTGATCTCGTTGGTGTCCGGGAAACCGGATGCCTTACTCAGCATCCGACTGAAGAGTTCGTTAACTTCGGAGTGACGATCAAACCGTCCGCCGATCGCCAGCCAGTTCAACAGGCGCGAACCGTTGCCACCGATGTACACGGGGGTGATTTCCGGTCGGCTGTAGCGGTCTTTTTCGTAGAGAACCTGTAACAGAATCCCCACGTAGTAGTATAGTCCCGCCGTACCGATCGCCATCAGTCGGAGTAATCCTTGGAATTGGGGATCGTCTTCGAGAAAGTCTCTTTTCTTGAGCCAGTTCTCGCTTTCGAGGCGAAGTAATACATCTAGCTTGGCGTGGAAGTTTCCCTCTTTCAATCCCTGCCATTCACTCGTGTTTACCTCGAGCTTATCGACGAGAAATCGGGGATTGAGTTCCAAAAATTGGGAGAACAGATGTCGCCCAGCTAATTGTACCGAGCATTGATGCACCAGTTGGAAGCGATCGGTATCTGCCTCCCAGATGGAGATATCTGAGGTTCCTCCCCCCATATCGATACAGGTGCTATTGACGAGGTTATGACCCTCGTGATCGGCGAAATACTGGGCTGTCGCCAAGCTTTCCGTGCGGAAATTGGTGAGATTATCCTGTTGCGGGCAAATTTGGACGATCCCGGTTTTCTTTTGCAACTCCTCGGTTAAATCCTGCCAGTTGCGCGCGTAGCGGGTTTTATCCGCGCGGGAGAAAGCGGAGGGATAGGAGAGAGACCACTGGATTTGTCCGATGCCGTTTTTCGCCGCGAGGGCCGTGACATGAAGGGCTAAATGTTTGAGGAAAAGCCGATTGATGGTAATGTTCGTCCATTTGAGATCGGTTTCGATCCAGCCCTCTTGGGGGTTAAATCTCGCGCGATCGGGAATATATATCCGACCATCGTAGATCGGGCGTTCTTTCGTGACGTTATTCGCTTTCCGGGTAGTCAATACGCTACTGAGGGGTAACGGTTTCTCCGGGGGAATGAAGTTTTCGGGAACGAAATACTCGAACAGGGTGGGCAGTCGGGTATCGGACAGTACCTCCGTCACTTTTAGGTGCAGACTTTCTAGGGGAAGCGGATCGGTCACTCCCCGGCGATTGACGTAGATATTGGTGAAGGAGGTGCCGAAATCGACCCCCACTTTCCAGGAACTGTCGAGAGCGATCGAGGCGGGCGTTTTCAGCAGGATTAGGCCGAGGAAGTTTTTCGATCGATCCCGACATTCGATACAGGAGGGATACTCCTCTAGTCGGGTGAGTTGATAGGAACCCTTGCCATCTTGGAAAATATGCGGTTCTTTGGCGCCAGGCAAATTCACCTGAAAAGTGCGATCAAGCGGATTCGAGGAACCGAGAAATTCCAGATCGTAGTAAAAGGCGTAATATTCCTTCCAACCCTGGGACCGGAAGTTCGGCCAGATCTCTAAAACCGGAACTTGGGTCAGGGCGTTGTCTTCCTTGATGGGATAGTCTTTAAACACCCGATAATTCTGGGGATTTCTCTCGTCATTGTTCATGCCCGATAGGGGCAGGTCTAGGGATACCCGCAGAACTGGCCCCTCACTCCCGTTGAGCGTACTGAACTGGAGCTTCCGCAGTAACTCTTCGGGGGTAAAGTAGTCCAGGAGGATCGGGTTGAGGGGCAGGAGAGGGGTGATTTCCTGTCCTTTGAACACGATCGACGGAGTGTTATCCGGCAGAAAGCCCCCTGGTAGGGCATCTTCCACATCGATAAAGTGAAATTCCGGGGTGAATAAATCCTTGGACTCGATCCACCGGATATCTCTCCAGAGGATTTTCCCAGTCTGTAAATCCTTGAGGATAGATGGAGAGGCGAGGGTTTGATCCTGATAGATCCAGATATCTTGGGGCGATCGATCCCACGATCGAGCGATTTCCGGATCGATAATCAGGAGGGGAGGAACGAGGCCGCGCTTATTCTCGCTGGCCACGACCCGCACGCAGGATTCTTTCGGTTCGGCTTTGACGGGGCGATTGAGGGCGTTTAAAATGCCCCGATTGAGAGGAACCCCGAAAAACTGAGGATTCTCGCTTAAACTCAGCCGTTGTTCCGGTTGCTCTCCCAAGCTGTTCTGAAATTCCTGTAACAGACCCCGCATCGTATTCTGGGCGATCGCTTCCCCCTGATAGCGATTTAACTCGTTATTGAGGTTCTCCAGCCAACGCCAGAGCAATGCTTTTTCACTGGCATTGAGATAACCTTGCGGCGCTTCCAAACAACGGGTCTGCCGATTCCACCAGGGCAGATTTTCCCATTTGCCCGCTTCGGAGGGAACGACGATCGTACTGGGGGAGGACATCCCCACCGATTTCCCATCCCATAAAAAGACGTAGATATCCTGCCAGGGATTTTTCGCCTCCAGAAAATAGAGGGTTTTACTGGGGGGATCGGGCCGCAGTTCGTAGAGGGAACGGGCGAAGGGGTCTTTATGGCGGAGTTCGCCCAGTTCTAGCAGTTGTGCCGAGAGGGGAAAACGTCGCATTTCGGCCAGTGCCAGGGCCGCCAACATTCCCTGCCACTGCTCGATCATCTGCCGGTGAATGGGATAGGCCTTGTTGTGAAGAGCCATTTCCATCGAGAGAGGACGGGCCCAGATGGTGGGTACGGAACTGACGCTTTTTACCTGGCCGGGGGATTTGTAATCGAGGCTGGAAGCCACATCGCCAAAGGTTTTAAAATCTTGTGCGTCCCATTTTCCCGCTTGATCGGAGGGACGGACATCGCTATCGGATTTTAATTTGGGGAGTAATAAAAACATAAGCTAAGGGCTATTGTTTGCAAAAGGTGTATAGGGCTTTGGCTAATGCGGCGATCCCGGGTTCTGCGGAATTGTCGGGTTTATAACTCTGTAGGTTTTGCATGAGAGAGGTGATCGTGTCTCTCGATTTGGTCTTATTATCGAGGGGGCGATCAAGTACCAGTTCCGCTAACTGTTCCCGTCGGAGGGACTTTTCCGGATCGCCCATCGCTTGGGTGTTGAAGAGTTGGATCTGTTCTCCCTCGATCTGGTGCAGACGGTACAGCCAGGTGAGATAATCCCGACACCAGGCACTGATCGTCTTGAGTGCCTCCTGTTGTTCGGGCCCACCTAACCGCGTTCCCCCATTCCCTGATCCCTTACTGGGAAAGAAAGGACGTGACCAGGGCGCAAGTACCAAGCGATCGTCGTTTCTCTTCAGGATGCCGTTGAGTTCGGGTTCAAACTCGGACAGCCAACTGTAGGCGAATCGAGTCCCGTTGACGAGCGCGGGTTGGATTTCCGCTCGATCCGGCAGATCGTCCCAAATCAGCCGACCGATTTGCTCCCGGCCTATTAAAACGACTTTTTCCCCTATTTCGGCGGTATGGAGGAAAAAATACCGCGCGGCGAGGGCGCTATAGAGTTCTAGGAAGTGGGGATCATTGCGCTGGCTATTTTTGCCGACGCTAAATTCCACTTTCGAGAAGTTTTCATTTCCCAACAGAAAAACCGTATCGAAGGTCTCTTGCGCTTGGGTCATGTAATAGCGCAGGGCGGCTTCGGTATTCAGTAAAAATTGTTCGGAACGGGCGAAAATCCCGTCCGAATCTTCTCCTGGCGGCGGGGTGAAACCGAAATAGGGCAACATGAATAGACAACCGATCTTGACCCGATCTTTGACCCCGATATTTTTCAGTTTATTGGCCAGTAAACGGGCGATCGTCGGTAGTCCAGAGGCTCCAGTTCCCCCGAACATCGACCCGCAGAGAAACACTTTCGGGGCTTTTCCTGCGCCTGTGTCTGCTTGTATTTGTTTGATCAGCGCTCCCCAGGGTTCTTGATCCAATCTTTCGAGATCCACTTGGCTCATCACCGCCGAACCGATCGCCGGACGACCGCGAAAGCCTACGTCTAGGGCGACTTCCTGTTCCTCTTTGGTGTAGAGAACATCGAATAGATTACCGAGTGCGGGTTGATTTTGTTTGAGCGTGTTGTAGTTGAAAAAGGCTTTCAATTCTTTGCTGGAATTCACCCCCGCGAAGGGAGACCAGAGATCGAAGGATTCGATCTTGGTTTTCATCCAGGGATTGACTTGGCGATTATCTTGGTTCTCTTTGCCGACGATCAACTCCTGACATCGGCTGTAGATACTGAGTGCGTTTCTCGATCGCTCTAGATTCCCGTTGGTTTCGTCCGCGTCGATAAAGAGAACTTTTAACGGTTGTTCGGTAAACAGTCCCACCGAGGCGAGTTTCGTGATTGCCTCGATACATTTCGCCCCCGTTCCCCCGATGCCGATCACATACATGGCCATACTGAATTACCTCCTTTTTTTTCTTAAAATCGATCGATGATATCCCGCAGTTGATGGGATAGGGGTGGTGTGTAGATCAACAGGCCCGGGGTGCTACTGGCAGTCGGTAGCCAAAACAGGATGAGGATATCCAATACAAAAAAGAGGGCGAGGAGTAAACGCAGTTCTTCGATCGGATTGAAAAAACCGATGGCGAGACCGATACTCAAAATAGGAACGATTCCGAGAAGCCACCACCACAAGCTCCAAGCTCTGAGTTCATCCGGTCGTCTAGCGGCCGATTTCGCCGTCATCACGCACCAGAGGATTGTACAAGCGATCGACACTCCGAAAACAACCCCCGCCGCCACCATATACGCACCATTCGCCCAACTTGCCAGGGCCGCCGTTGGATCTTGAACACTGGGTGACCAAATCACTCCCGTTCTAAAAATAAAGGGTTGAACCAAGAACATGAGGATCGCACCCACAAGGGTAATAGCGATCACACGAATTATTTCACCAGGTTTCATAGTTATCTCTATCTAATGGGATTATTTCGATGGATATTTACTACAGGTTTTAGCCACTTCTGACTCTGAGCGGCTAGGATTAGAATGGTAATCAACGAGCCAGTCACAACCACTTATTAATAATTCGTGTAAGGTTGGAACTAACCATACTTCAATTTTGCCCTTATCCCCCTCGACGACAATATATCTTCCATCGGGACTGAAACTAAATCTATTAACCTTAACAAATTCGCTTGTGAATTCAGCGATTTGTTGGCGCTTAGAATAATCCCATATCTTAATAACTCGATCATCACCCACCGTAGCTAGGTACGAGCGAGCCGAACTCAGCCAGCTTGATGGATTCTCGTTAAATTGACCGAAGCCGATATCCATAATACCTTTTTGGTATCCAGTATTGAGTGGTTCAATGCTTCGACCGGATCGATCGAATAAGTAAATCTTACTATCTTCGGTTGCCGCCATCGCGATATCCCCGTTCTCATTGATATCCAAACCGCTAACACCTCCCCGGTAGTCATGAGCTTCCAATGGCACTTCTTTGGGATTCTCCAAATCAGATATATTCCATAGCTTTGCACTGTCACTTCCTACAGACACAAACTGTTGACCATCTGGACTGAAGCTCATCGAAAATTTTGGGTCTGAAACCCCGTCGTTCTACGACGGCTTTACTGTTAAATACTAGCGCATTTACCAAATATATGCTAAAATGTGAGACATGGAAAAAGCCTATTCGTTTCGATTTTACCCCACACCAGAACAAGAGTCGCTATTGCGGCGCACTTTGGGCTGTGTAAGATTAGTTTACAATAAG
>NZ_JADBSA010000325.1:0-16858 GCF_020246945.1 Microcystis sp. M113S1
CTTTCAAAAACCTTGCATTATCCTTCTTATAGTACATCGCTTGGTACAAAAAACAAGGGCAACAAAGCCTGAAACTCCTGACTCCTGACTCCTGACTCCTGACTCCTACCCCCACCGAAAAACTTTTTCAGCAGACCCTATATAGGGTTGGCTGAAAAAGTAGGGACGAAGAACACCTAAGGATGATTAGATTGTTTTCTTAAGCACAATCTCCGAGCGACTATCAAAACCTAGATCTCCAATACCAACTACTTCCCAACCTTGAGATCCCAAACCATTAAGAATTTGTGGCAAATCCGCTCCTACTTGGTTGCCATTCAGAAACCAGACCACAGCATTAGGTTCATTCTTTCCTACAAGAATCTGATATTGGAAAATAGCCATTTGACCTCTTGTATTGGGTTGCCTTTGGATCAGTCCAACGGAATTCTAGACGAACTTTTCCAGGTAATACCCCCAATTAAGATTTTATTAAGAGTTCATTCTCGCACCTCTAGAAGTTTAAACCATGTCACTCGCTGAGTTAATTCCTCTGGTCAACAATCTGAGCCAGTCAGACAAATTATCACTCTTTAAAGTCCTAGCCACACAAATCCCAGACGCTGAACTACAATTCATCTTCTCCGCATCAGAGTACCCAATTTGGTCCCCCTACGACGCAACGGCAACTGCAAACATCCTGGGGCAGATGATTGAGGATGACCAAGGGGCATCTGCTCATGCCTAGTACAGTTGAGTTTCCCTTTTCTGAGGATAACGCATTACCGACCAGAACCTTGATCCCAAGCGGCGATCGCTCTGATAACATGAGCTACTTTATCATTCTGCCTCAAAATTGTTTTTTATTGGTCGGCAATAATTGTCTTCTTTTTTTGATTTTGTACGGTAAGTTTGGAACAATCATATTTAAAAAGGCAGAAAATCTTCATCAAGAATTTGCTCCAGCGATAGTCCCCACTCTCAGGCTCAATGACAATAAACCAGTCATAATATTCCCCTGCTAATTGTGGATAAACGCGGTCAAAAATCTCTCGACAACGCCGAGCTAAAGCTTTATCCTCAGCCTCAATTTTCGCTATTTCTTCAGCAGAAAGGCGATGTTGATGAGGAAAAATCGAACTTCCCAGAGGAACTTTTCGAGAGGTTATTTGGCTCATTTTGGCTAATTTTTGCCCAGTGGGGACAAATTTAACTAGAGACAGAGAGAAGAAAAGAGCCTGTTGTGTTTCGGAAATGACTATCGTTCAGGAGAAGTCATTCTTTGATTATTCTAACGATTTCTGCATCTAGTCGGAGCCGTTTTTTTCAGGACAATCGCCACTCTCCACCTAGCCCAATATTGGGAGTAATAAGCTAAATCCCGTCATATAATTGGAAAGGAGAATGGCAACATTAGAGGCTGAGGCGAGGGGAAACAGATGAAGGGCGATCCGGCTGTATTGAAGAAAGTGTCTGTCAGTCTTCCTTTTGGTATTGGTTCAGCCGAATGGGAGGCAGATCCGACTGAGAGAAGGGCTGCATGGTCACTTTATGTGGAATTGGTGACGCGCATTGCTGTAGAGCCACTGGAGGGTGAAGAAGGGCTGCTGCGTGAGGCTTTGAACTCCCTGTATAGTTTATTTGGGACAACCCGCGAGATTCTCAAGGAAGCTGGTCCCGATGTGGGGGCTTCTCGCAATTCAGTGGGCGGTATTGCGATCGCTGTCCTGAATCGGGGGTTGCGCCGTTTTCTAGCCAAGTGGCATCCTCGCTTACAGGTTTGGGAAGCGAAGCGTCCTGCTGATGTCAGTCCCAAGGAATACGAGCAGCAATGGATAGAAGAACTTGAATTGCGAAGGGAGTTAGAGGCTCTCAGGCAGGATTTAAGTCGGTATGCACTGGCTCTAGCAGAGATTGCTGGGGTTGAAAATTAGGGGAGGAGGTTCTTTAAATGTCTCAGCAGTTTGATGTTTTCCTAGCTCATAATAGTGTGGATAAACCGCAAGTAAGGGTGATCGCTAAAAAACTGAGGGAACGAGGGTTAAAACCTTGGCTAGATGAGGAACAAATCCCACCAGGGATGTCATTTCAGGATGAAATTCAAAAAGCTATTCCCCTGATTAAATCGGCAGCTATTATTATTGGTACTAAGGGATTAGGAACGTGGCAGGTCATGGAACTGCGATCGCTTATTACTAAATTTGTTAATCAAAAAATTCCTGTTATTCCTGTTTTGTTACCAGGGGTTAATAATATTCCCAGTGATTTACTATTCCTACAAGAACTTAATTGGGTTAAGCTTGAGCAGATTGATGATGCTACGGCTTTTTATCGGCTACAGTGGGGCATTACCCAAGTTAAGCCAGAGTTACACCCCAAAACTGTACAATTGACCGCCGAGGAGTGGTTTAACAGTGCCTATAACAAAGGTGAATCAGGAGACTACCAAGGTGCGATCGCTGACTACAATCAAGCCATTAATATCAAACCCGACGATGCTGATGCCTACATCAATCGCGGGAATGCCAAGAAAAACTTAGGAGACAAGCAAGGTGCGATCGCTGACTACAATCAAGCCATTAATATCAAACCTGACTATGCTCTTGCCTACATCAATCGCGGGGTTGCCAAGAAAAACTTAGGAGACTACCAAGGTGCGATCGCTGACTACAATCAAGCCATTAATATCAAACCTGACTATGCTGATGCCTACTTCAATCGCGGGAATGCCAAGAAAAACTTAGGAGACAAGCAAGGTGCGATCGCTGACTACAATCAAGCCATTAAAATCAAACCCGACTATGCTGATGCCTACATCAATCGCGGGAATGCCAAGAAAAACTTAGGAGACTACCAAGGTGCGATCGCTGACTACAATCAAGCCATTAAAATCAAACCCGACTATGCTGATGCCTACTTCAATCGCGGGATTGCCAAGTCTGACTTAGGAGACAAGCAAGGTGCGATCGCTGACTACAATCAAGCCATTAAAATCAAACCCGACTATGCTGATGCCTACATCAATCGCGGGAATGCCAAGTATGACTTAGGAGACTACCAAGGTGCGATCGCTGACTACAATCAAGCCATTAATATCAAACCCGACGATGCTGATGCCTACTTCAATCGCGGGAATGCCAAGAAAAACTTAGGAGACAAGCAAGGTGCGATCGCTGACTACAATCAAGCCATTAATATCAAACCTGACTATGCTGATGCCTACTTCAATCGCGGGTTAGCCAAGTCTGACTTAGGAGACAAGCAAGGTGCGATCGCTGACTACAATCAAGCGGCACAACTTTACTCGCAGCAAGGCAATATGGAAAAGTATCGTAAGGCTCTCGACAGGATCAAAAATCTTGAAAAAGGATTTTGGGGAAGGTTGTTCTCATAAAAAATAGCTGTTACTAAAATTAAAAAATCAAAATAAAGGACTGATGAATTAATCTATAATGCAAGAGAAAGGAGCTATTAGCGGCAGGTTATTTGAACCATCTAAAGCGGGAGGTAAAATTCTTAAATTATCCTATCAAGAAATAAAAAACTAGGCTATCCCACTGGACAGCCACCCGATCCAGATCTGGCTTACAAATTGTGGAATAATGCTCACACAGCAACCCTTGAAGATTATGGTTTAAAAGAAGGATTTGGCGTTTTATTTCACCCAAGTATAGAGGATTAATCATGAAAGATACCGTACAGTTAACCCAACTTGAATTGGTGCTTCTCCAATTAGTTGAAAAAGGAAAAGGAAAATGGAGTTGGTACGAATTAGCTAACGCACTTTCCCGCCGAGATGTTACTAGGGAACCTGATATGATGACAGTCTTAAAAAATCTTTGCCAGCGAGGCTTAGTCAAACGTTATGTGGAAAAAGAATCGCCGCGTGATCGTTGGGAATTGACTTCAAAAGGGGAGGCTTTGTTAAAAAATAGCTAATGACAAACCGCAAGAAGATGGGGCTAAAGTTTGGGGAAAATAGCTTGAAGGTCTAAAATTGATAAATTATGAAAAAACTTGAAAAAATCATCACAGAATTTCGCCAAGCACTAGAAAAAATCTATGGCGATAAATTAATAAACTTAGTTCTGTACGGTTCTCAAGCAAGAGGGGATGCAACAGAAGACTCTGATATTGATATCATGGTAATTTTAAAAAGTCCAGTTTCTCCTGGAGATGAAATTTTCCGTATGGGAGAAGTGAAAAATCAAATTAACCTTAAATACGATCAACTCATCTCAGTTTTGCCCATATCTGAAGAAGACTTTTTATGTAAAGATACTCCTTTATTAGAAAATATTCGCCGAGAAGGTATAGCTTTATGAACCGCATTCAAACATTACTAAGTCTAGCTAAAGAAGAATTATCTGCTGCTGAAATTTTGTTGGAAAATACTCTGTATCTTGCTTTATTTAGATAAAGTAGGAAAACTGAGTAACTCAATTCTGACAATTGGTGAGATAAAAATCTGATGCAAACTCAAAAAAGCTGGGGAGAAAAAAGAAGTAACTAGATCATCATCGGCTAAATAATAAATAAAAATATTGGTATCATAGACGTATTTCATCCATCCCACTCCCGACGAAGAGACTCTACATGAGATAGCATTGCCGCTTTTTTATCCTTAAGAATACCTTTGGCTTTAACCACCTTTTGATAATCTTTTTGCCAAAGCTGAAGCAGTGAATCTGGCACGTCTGCTGTAATAAAATTTTCATCCTCAGCAATCAGATAATTCCTTGGTATTTTAATCAGTGGCACAGCTTTTCTCCTAATACCAAACAGTATTTAATGTCTCTGTCATAGACCATCATTATATATTATCATCACAAGTACGGTAGAGCCACCAAGCCAAGGAATATTCGGGTGATAAAACTAACTTTGTTTAATTTAGAGCGGGATTAAGTAATTCTACCTGACAGCGTAATGCTGCATCTATTAATTGCTTATCATTGGTAGCCAATGGTAAATCTAAGCGCAAAGCAAGCTCTAAGTAAGCAGCATCATAAGAAGCTAATTTTTGTTCTCTTGCTAGTGTTAAAGTCCTGCCAAAAGCTTGGACTGAAGTTAAAGAATCAATAGTAATAAGTAAAGACTGTAACCAATTAATCGATGCTTGAGTTTGCTCGACCGTCATCCGATTTCTTCGGTTCTTCCGAACTTACACTGTAGAAAATTCCCCAAGCTCCCTCTCTGTCCAGTAATGCTCTAAAGTTGATAAATATCAATCTAACAAAAACTCAAAGCCTTACTATACAAGCTTTACAAGCATGAGTTGTTAATAGTTTTACATGACAGGTTCGGTAGAGCCATTTCTTCTTTCTGCGACTAGGAGAGTATTGACAATCTCTAAAGACCAAATTTCGGGAACAAATGCTTCGGCGTTTGGCATTATGTCTAATACTGCGTTAGCATAATCTTTATCTTCATCGACCAAACACCAGCTAATTGCTACCGAACAATCTAAAACGAACTCAATCAAAACCGCCTCCCTTCTTCTCGCATGGCACGAATTTCACTTTTAGGTAAAGCTACAGTTTTTTGAAGGCGGCGCATTCCTGAAATAGCTTGGGTAATAGATTGCTCTACTACTGGGTTGCCCCAGGCATTATAGCGAGGTTTTCTTTCCTCTTTTCTACTTGCTAAATCTTCACTGACTTCTTGAACCGCTTCAACGGTTACTGTAACATTTACTTCAGTTTCTTTAAAATCGGACGGTATATCTAAATGTAAGATTCCATCTCTACCAATCTGAGAACGTAGTTTAATTGTTGGCATATTAAAACCTCGTACATTCTTATCCTTTTGCCCCTTTATAAGCAGTAAAACGTAGTAAAACGTAGGGTGCGTTAGACGGCAAAAATTGCTGCTGTAACTCGAAGGTGACAATCCGTCGTAACGCACCACCTATGATCAACATTTACTCATACCGGCGGTTGCGTTTGCGGATAATCCAGAGGATAAACCAGATAACCAGGACAAGTAGAGCTATTTTTGAGACGGGAGCCAGATATTCTTCCACAAGGGGGTAATTTTTCCCTAAAAAGTAACCTGCTGCCGTTAAAAAAACGACCCAGAGGGTCGTGCCGATGGTGGAGTAAACTAAAAAAGGAATCATCGCCATGTGATTCATCCCAGCAGGTAGGGAAATCAAAGTTCGCACTCCGGGGACCAAACGACAGAGTAAAACCGCTTTACTACCGTGACGATTAAACCATTGATTGGCTTTTTGAATATCTTTAGCGGAAACGGTAATCCATTTGCCGTATTTATCGGCTAGTTTTTCGATTTTTTCCTCATCCACAACCCGACCGAGATAATACCAAGGTAGCGCTCCGACTACGGTTCCGACAATCCCCGCTACCACTGCCGGAATAAATTCCATTTGTCCCTCATGGACGGTAAAACCCGCTAGGGGCATAATTAATTCTGAGGGAATGGGAGGAAAAAGATTCTCTAAAAACATTAATAGGGCTATGCCTAAATAGCCCATCGAAGTCATTGTGTTTGTAATCCATTCAGTCATATTTTTTTATGATTTAGAAAACAGTTTAAAAGTAAAAAAAGGGGGTTGGGGAAGTATTTTCAGTAAACTGAAAACTCACACCTGATAACTGAAAACTCACATCTGAAAACTGAAAACTCACACCTGATAACTGATAACTGATAACTGATAACTGATATTAGGTTCCGGAAGTCCAGGAGTTGATATATTCTAATTGGGCTTCGGTGAGGGTATCGATTTCAATCCCCATGGCTTGCAGTTTCAAACGGGCGATTTCTTGGTCTAATTCGTAGGGAATTGAGTAGATGCCGGGGGCCAATTTACCTTTATTTTTAACCAAGTATTCTACACCGATCGCTTGGTTAGCGAAACTCATATCCATAACGGCGCTAGGATGACCTTCGGCGGCTGCCAGGTTAACTAGGCGACCTTCACCGATAACAACGACGGATTTACCGCTTTTTAGGCTATATTGTTGGGTAAAGTTGCGAACTTCCTTAACATTATTCGCTTTTGCGCCTAAAGCTTGCAGGTCGATTTCAATATCAAAGTGACCGGAGTTGGAAACAATCGCCCCATCTTTCATCACGTCAAAATGTTCGGCCCGGATAACGTGCTTGTTACCAGTAACAGTGATGAATATATCGCCTTCTTTAGCGGCTTCATCCATGGGCATAACGCGGAAACCGTCCATCGCCGCTTCAATGGCGCGTACGGCGTTAATTTCGGTGACAATTAGATTAGCGCCTAAACCTTTGGCCCGCATAGCGACACCTTTACCACACCAACCATAACCAGCCACAACCACGGTTTTACCGGCAAGGAGGATATTGGTGGCGCGAATGATACCATCAAGGGTAGATTGACCTGTACCGTAGCGATTATCAAAGAAATGCTTGGTTTCTGCGTCGTTAACGTTCATTGCGGGGAAGGATAAGACCCCGGCTTTGAGCATGGCTTGCAAACGGACGATACCAGTGGTAGTTTCTTCGGTAGTACCGATAATGTCGGGTAATTGGTGACTTCTTTCTTTAACCAGGGTGGCCACTACATCACAACCATCATCGATGATAATCTGGGGTTTGTGATCGAGGGCGATTTGAACGTGACGGTGATAGGTGTCGTTATCTTCCCCTTTGATTGCATAAACGGGGATGCCGTAATCAGCGACTAAACAAGCGGCCACATCATCTTGGGTGGAAAGGGGATTACTAGCAATTAATAACGCATCAGCGCCACCGGCTTTGAGTGCGATTGCCAAATTGGCGGTTTCGGTGGTAACGTGACAGCAAGCGACTAAACGCAGTCCAGCAAAGGGTTTTTCGATGGCGTAACGTTCGGCTAATTGACGCAAAACTGGCATTTCCCGACCGGCCCATTCGATGCGCTGTTTGCCGATGGGGGCTAAACTAATATCTTTAATGTCGTATTTCTGTTGAACTGGTGTTGCTACCATAAGGGGTTTTCCTTAAATACAAGCCTAGGCTATTGGTTAATTTAACTTAACATTGTCTGGGTATTTTGGCTAATGTCAAGCTTTCGGCTGGTTTTTTATATAGGAAAAAATTATCAATCCCTCGCTGACCTATCCAGCAATCAGTACATTGTCTCTATTCTGACCGATTATTTAGTACAATTAAACTATCGCACAAGCTAAATTAAGCTAGAAATCTCTATCTCGTGATGATAAGATAAACCGATGGGCGAGAAACTGACAGGCGTTAATCCCAAGATAATCCAATGGGCAAGAGAAAGGGCGAGATATTCTCTTGAGTCTGTGGCGGTCAAGTTTAAAAAAGATGTTTCTGTTATCGAGAAATGGGAGTCAGGAGAGGACTTTCCTACTTATAGTCAATTGGAAAAGTTAGCAGGAATATACAAACGTCCCCTCGCTTTATTCTTTTTCCCAGAACCTCCCCTAGAAGCGGAGGAAAAACAAGAATTTAGAACTTTGCCAGACTTTGAAATCGAAAATTTGGCCGCCGATACTATCTATGCTTTACGACAAGCAAAAGCGATGCAATTGTCGCTCTCAGAAATTAATAATGGTATTAATCCTAGTACCAAGAAAATCTTTCAGGATATTTCGGTTAGTTCTAGTGATGATTTAAGGAAATTAGCCGAACAGATCAGAAATTATTTAAACGTTACTCTAGAAGAACAACTGACCTGGAATGATCAGGAAACTGCCTTAAAAAAATGGCGTAGTGCCGTGGAAGAAGCCGGTATTTTTATTTTCAAGCGTTCTTTTAAGCAGCGAGAAATTTCGGGATTTTGCTTGATAGATATTGAATTTCCAATCATCTATCTTAATAATAGCACGGAAAAATCTAGACAAACATTTACCATTTTTCATGAATTAGCACATATTCTTTTGCAGACTAACGGAATTACTAAGTCTAACGATAGATATATTAATAGTTTGCAAGGAGAAAATAAATATATCGAGATATTTTGTAATAAGTTTGCTGCGGAGTTTTTGCTTCCCAATCATGTTTTTTCTGAGATAATCAGAGAAACAATAGTTAATGATAAAAATATCTCGAAAATTTCCAGTGATTATAAGGTTAGTCGAGAAGTAGTTTTACGAAAACTATTAGATAATAACTTAATCTCCCAGAAAGAATATACTCTTAAAGTAAGGGAGTGGTACAGTGAGCAGGTGGGAAAAAGTCAGGACAAAAATAAAAAATCTGGAGGTGATTACTATGCTAATCAGGCGACATATTTGGGAGAAAATTACCTAAAACTTGTGTTCAATAAATACTATCAAGGTCAATACGATATCGAGCGCGTTGCCGATTATCTAAACATTAAAAAAGTTGCTATGGTGGAACAACTTGAACAATATTTATTAGACAAGGGACTGTTTTGATGGTTTACATTTTTGACACAAGTAGTTTTAAGGTTTTAGGAAACTATTTTCCCAAAAGTTTTCCTACCGTTTGGCAAAAAATCGATTTGCTTGTGTCAGAAGGTAAACTAAAATCAGTACGGGAAGTGCTTAAAGAAGTAGAATATGGCAATAATAAACAAATATTTTTACCACCCACTGCTCAGGAAACTTTATTTATTGCCGAAATTTTTTCTATAAGAAACTTTAAGAATTTAGTGAGTGAAAAAGCAAGATTACAAGGAAAACCAGTGGCAAACCCATTTATTATTGCCGCTACTAAGATAAAAGACGGTTGCGTAATTACCGAAGAAGCCTTAAAGCCTAATGCTCCCAAAATCCCCACAGTCTGTCAACACTTTTCTATCGATTGTACCAATGTTCAGGGTTTAATGGAGCGAGAAGGTTGGCAATTTTAAACCTAAAATTAATCGATAAATTGCCAATAAATTTATATGTTGAAAAGGCTTTTTCTGGAAAACTAATAACCATGTTCAGCCAGAAATTCTAGGCTAATCTCGCTAGGAGCGTGATAAGAGCGCATTCCTAGCAATTTTTCCACATATTTGCCTAAAATATCCCCTTCTAGATTCACCCAATCCCCTAATTTTAAATGGGAAAGATTGGTTTCGGCGTAGGTATGGGGGATGACAGCCACTTTAAACCAGCTGCCGGAGGCATCGCAATCGGCCACGGTTAAACTGATGCCATTAACAGCTATACTGCCCTTACCGACGATGTAACGAGCTATATGGGAATTCCACTGGTCTTCTAGGGAACTAGGGGCAGCAAAGGTCATTTCCCAAGAATTAGCCACAATTATCGATTCTAATAAACAGCCAATTCCGTCCACATGACCGGTGACAAAATGACCGCCGATTTTACTACCCACCCGCAGAGAGGTTTCTAGGTTAACGTTGGTTTCTGTGTGAATCCTTCGTCCCAAAGTAGTGCGCTGTAGGGTTTCTGGGGAAGCAGTGGCCACAAAACCCTCTGAGAGAATTTGCTCAACTGTCAAACAAACCCCATCCACAGCCACACTATCACCAATCATTAAATCTTGGAGAATTGTATTAGAGGATACAGACAAATATAGTCTATCAGTATCCACGACCCGAATCGTTCCCAAGGCTTGAATTAATCCTGTAAACATCTGCTTTTTTCTCGACTATAAATCTTTGTGAGTGAAAGATTGGGCATTTTCCCCAGAATAATCGGCGACAATATGACCATCTCCGGCTAATTGATATTTGTAGGTCACTAATCCCTCTAATCCCACCGGACCGCGGGGGGGCATTTTTTGGGTACTGATACCCACTTCGGCCCCAAAACCGTAACGGAAACCATCGGCAAATCGGGTGGAACAATTATGAAAAACTCCGGCGGCATCGACTCGATCGCTAAAGGTTTTGGCTGTGTTAAAATTTTCGCTGACAATGGCTTCCGTGTGTCGAGAACCGTAATAATTAATATGTTCGATTGCCGATTCTAGACTATCGACAATTTTAATTGACAGAATTAAATCACTATATTCGGTTTGCCAGTCTTGTTCTGTGGCCGATGGCACGTTAATAATCTGACGAGTTGCTTCATCTCCCAATAATTTAACCTTTTTTTCCTCTAATGCCTGGGCTACTGCGGGTAAAAATTGTCTAGAGATTTCTTGATGAACTAATAAAGTTTCAATGGTATTACAAGCGGCAGGATATTGAGTTTTGCCATCGACGGTAATCCTAATTGCTTTGCTTAAATCGGCTTCTTTGTCGATGTAGAGATGACAGATACCATCGGCGTGACCAAGCACAGGAATGCGGGTATTATTTTGGATATAACGAACAAATTCGTTAGAACCTCTAGGAATTATTAAATCGATGTATTGATCGAGTTTTAATAGTTCCTGAATTTCTTCTCGTGTTGTTAATAATCGTACCGCCGCTGGATTAACTTTAGTTTGACTCAATGCCTGATGAATAATTGTTACTAAAGCTTGACAAGAACGGATCGCTTCTTTCCCCCCTTTTAAAATAACGCCATTACCAGATTTAATCGCTAAACTGGTAATTTGAATTAAAGCATCGGGACGAGCTTCAAAAATCACCCCTAAAACCCCCAAAGGACAGGTTATTCTCTGAAGAATTAAACCTTGATCTAATTCCCGATTAATTTGCATCGTAGCTAAAGGATCTGCTAATTTAGCCACATCTCGCACCCCGGCAATAGCGGCTTTTAATTTACTAGGACTTAACTCTAACCGCGCACATAAAGCTGGAGATAATTCCATCGCCTTGGCTGTTTGAACATCGGCGATATTAGCTTCTAGTATTTTATCAGCATTGGCAGTCAAAGCCTCAGCAATAGCCTCTAAAGCTTCATTCCTTTCTTCGTTAGTTAGGATAGCCAGTTGACGACTCGCTTGACGGGTTTCTCTGGCGATTTCGGGGAGGGATAGAGAAGTTGTAACCATAGAAAATTAAAAGTAATAACCGCTATCTTGTTTATTTTATCTTATTTTTGATCAAGCTTCAGGGTTATTTAGGGTTATCAACTCTTGCCCTAATCATCATAAATCTAGTTAACTAGAAAAAATAGCCGAAATTATTGATTTTTCTATCCTAGACCTGTAGAGACATTAGAGTTAACATCCCTACAGAATCTAGACTATCTAGACTAGATTGGCAATCAGACAGTTAGATACCTCTTGACGCGCCCAATTATCGGCGGCTAAAATGTCATCTAGGCTAGGAGTAGAACTGTTATGAATTGCAAAGCGATCGCAAACTTTTTCGATCACCCGGGGAATATCTAAGAAGCTAATCTTTTCTTCTAAAAATAACGCTACCGCTTGTTCGTTAGCCGCGTTTAATACTGCTGGCATTGCCCCACCCGCGCGGCCGGCTGCGTAGGCTAATCCCATACAGGGATATTTTTGATGATCGGGTTCTTTGAAGGTTAAACTGCCGGCTTTAACTAAATTTAAAGGTTCCCAATCGGTATAAATTCTTTCAGGCCAAGACAAGGCATATAACAGGGGTAAACGCATATCGGGCCAGCCTAATTGAGCTAAAACCGAGGTATCCTGTAACTCAATTAAAGAGTGAATAATACTTTGGGGATGAATAACAATATCGATCGCATTATAATCGACACCAAATAAATAATGAGCTTCGATAACTTCTAGACCTTTATTCATTAAAGTAGCCGAATCGATGGTGATTTTTCTGCCCATCGACCAGTTAGGATGTTTGAGGGCATCAGCTACAGTTACTTGCGGCAATTTTTCCACCGGTAAATCGCGAAAAGCACCCCCAGAAGCGGTGAGAATAATCTTTTTTAATCCCCCCGGGGGAACTCCCTGTAAACATTGAAAAATAGCTGAATGTTCCGAATCGGCAGGTAATAATTTAACTCGGTGTTTTTCCACTAAAGGCAGCACCACCGGACCGCCAGCAATCAGGGTTTCTTTATTAGCGAGGGCGATATCTTTACCGGCAGTAATAGCGGCAATTGTCGGCAGCAATCCCGCACAACCGACAATTCCCGTGACGACGCTTTCGGAATCGCCATAACGGGCCACTTCGATTACTCCTTCCTTTCCTGCTAGGATAATCGGGGTGTAGTCAAGGTCGGAAATTAGGCTTTTCAGGTCTTCTAGTTGACTTTCGTTATTAATCGCCACGATTTGCGGCCGAAATTGCCGAATTTGCTCCGATAGTAGTTGAATATTATTACCCGTGGCTAATCCCACCACTTGAAACTTATCGGGATGATCGCTGACAATATCGAGAGTTTGAGTACCGATCGAGCCAGTAGAGCCTAAAATCGAGATTTTTTTCATTAGAAACTTAATATAATTTGGGGATTAGCTTTAAATATACGTTCTCTGGGGTCCTTCTGGCACGTCGGCATAAATATTAAACATTTGTTAAAAAAGTTAATAGTTTGACTTTTTTGTGCTAAGGGTTAGAAAAAGTCAGCGATCGAGATGGTGACAGGGAAGAAATCGAATAGAAAGGCCGATGGATTAGGCTGTCTAGCGGGGGGTCTGGTTTTTTGCCTATTATTTCCCCTGTGTTTTTCGTTTTTGCTTGGTTATCCTTCGCTGTTGGCCCGATGGGTTGCGCTTTCCCCAGTCAATGTTCAGCAGAGGGGGAAATAATCAAGTTTATCCTATCAATGATTTCGTTTTTTGGGGGAGGATTGGCATTACCTATATTCCTCAGTTGTGCCGTGGGAAAAGCTGTTAGATTTGGGTTAAGTCGGGGAAAAAATAGCCGAACTTAAGCTTAAGTTCGGCTATTTTTATAATCTATTTAACTACTGGATAAAACTAACTTTCTGTCGCCGTTGCCGTGGTGGGAGGTAACTTAATATTAGTAGCTAATCCCAGAATTTGCAATAGACGGATGGTCATCCAAGTCAGGTCAACCTCCCACCATTGTAGTCCATGACGGGCCGAATACTGATAGGCATGGTGATTATTGTGCCAACCTTCACCGAAAGTTAAGAGAGCAACCCACCAACAATTTTTAGAATTATCGTGGGATTCATGGCTAACATAACCAAATTTGTGGGTGGCGCTGTTGACAAACCAAGTGGAGTGGAAAACTAAGACCAAGCGAACAAAAATTCCCCAAATTACAAACGGCCAACCACCCATAGCATAGAGAATTAAGCCTAAAACAATTTGGATAGGAACAAAATAATTTTGACAGAATTTATAGAAAGGATCGTCGGCGATATCTTGGGTAAAACGAGCAATTTCTTCGTCGGCAGGAATTTCGTGCAGCATCCAACCCATGTGACTCCACCAGAAACCTTTATTAGAATCGTGGGGATCGGGAGCAGTATCAGAATATTTATGATGTATACGATGTAGGCCTATCCATGCGATCGCACCTCCCTGACAAGCGAGGGTCCCGCACAAAACCAGAAAGTATTCTAACCATTTGGGAGTCTTAAAGCTCCGATGGGAAACCAAACGATGAAAACCGAGGGTAATTCCTAAACCCCCAGTAATCCAATAGAGAATCAATGTCACTCCCACAGCACCCCAGCTAAAATTGCTAGGCAAGAAGGCTAAAAGAGCCACTAAGTGGATAAAAGCCATGTAGATGAGAGTCACCCAGTCGATGGGAAGTTTTTCGGAAGTCGCAACAGTCATTGAATAACCCAAAGGGAAACAACAGGAGACAGAGCATCATTGTCTTATCTGTCTCGATTTGACACAGGGGGAACTTTGACGCTTATTGACATACCCCACGCCGTAAACGGACGTGGATTCTTCTAGCATCACTGCTGAGAATTTCTGGCTCAACGAGTCCACTTGAATTAGATTCCTGGCGAAATCCCACCCAGAGGTGGTTCTCTCCTCAGACTTTCGCTCCATTACAGAAGCCTGTTTTCGTGTGCCCCACGATACAGTTCAAAACCTCTAAAATACTTGGTTTCTCTGGTACTTGGTGCTGAGAATTTTTACCTATAGGAGCATTCCCCTATAGAACCCCATAACTCTAGTTTTCAAGGTGCGTTCATCGGTTGATGACTGGGTTTTTCAAGCGGTTGCTTACCCGGCCCGCTATTCTTAATATCATACATCATATAAAGTCGCCCTTTTAGGGCGAGGCTTTAAACCCAATTTTTCGGTAACAAATATCACATATTGTTTGATGGATATCCCCTCTCTACTCCACAGGGCAGAAAAGGCCTTACTCCCCATCTTTTCGGAAATTGACGCACAGGTCAAGGAAAATCTCCGTCAAGTCCTCGCTGCTTTCCGTGAAAACCGCGTCGGGGTGCATCATTTTGCTAGTGTTAGTGGTTATGGTCATGATGACTTGGGACGGGATACTTTAGATCAAGTGTTCGCCCAAGCCCTGGGGGCCGAAAAGGCAGCGGTGCGAGTACAATTTGTTTCAGGAACCCATGCGATCGCCTGTGCCTTGTATGGGGTTCTCCGACCGGGGGATGAAATGTTAGCGGTAGCGGGTGCGCCCTACGATACCCTAGAGGAAGTAATCGGGATTAGGGGCAGTGGTCAAGGCTCTTTAAAGGATTTTGGCGTTAGTTATCGGCAATTAGAGCTAGATTCTACCGGTGCGATCGATTGGTTGGCTTTAGAAACGGCAGTGAAACCCCAAACCCGTTTAGTACATATTCAAAGATCCTGCGGTTATTCCTGGCGATCGAGTTTGTCTATTGACGAAATCGAGAGAATTGTCCGTATAGTTAAACAACAAAACCCGAATACGGTCTGTTTTGTCGATAATTGCTATGGAGAATTTATCAACACCAAAGAACCCACCGACGTGGGGGCAGATCTAATGGCCGGTTCTCTAATTAAAAATCCCGGAGGTACAATCGTCACGGCCGGGGGATACATAGCAGGTAAAGCGGAATTAGTGGAAATGGCCTGCTATCGTCTGACAGCACCGGGAATCGGTAGGGAGGGAGGGGCAACTTTTGACCAAAATCGTCTTCTTTATCAGGGATTGTTTCTAGCTCCGCAAATGGTGGGAGAAGCGATGAAAGGCAGTCATTTAATTGCCTATGTGGGCGATAAGTTGGGTTATCCGGTCAATCCGGCTCCTTTTGTGCCTCGACGCGACATTATTCAAGCGATTAAACTCGGTTCCCCCGATAAGCTGATTGCCTTCTGTAAAGCCATTCAAGCCTATTCTCCCATCGGTTCCTACTTGGATCCCGTTCCTGCCCAAATGCCGGGCTATGAGAGCCAAGTAGTGATGGCTGGTGGCACGTTTATCGATGGTAGCACCTCGGAATTCTCCGCCGATGGACCCCTACGGGAACCCTATATCGTTTTTTGTCAGGGGGGAACCCATTGGACTCATATTTCCCTGGCCCTAGAACAAGCGATCGCTGCTTTATCTTGAATGGTTCCTCTCACCTTCCTTTTCTCCCCTAGTTAGGGTTTGCTAAAAAAGTTTTTCTTGGCGGTAGGGTGTGGGGTGTTGGGGTAGTGGGGTGTTGGGGAATTTATACTAAATCCGTTGAGTATAGGCTACATATCAAGACAGGCAAAAGGCACTCATGCAAAAGGCAAAAGGGGGGATAAATAATCAGTCTTTAATAACCGGATTTAGTATTAGGTGAAATTTCCCCATCTCCCTATTTCCCCATCTCCCTAAATCCCTATCTCCTAACTTCCCGTCTTTGTGGTTAACAAAAAGGGAACAGTCAAGGGGCAAAAGTGCCATTAATACAAGCTTTCAACATCAGTATTTATTCCTTTTTTTATTTTTGGGAAGGACTTATTGATTGATTTAGGCTCTTTTTTTGGGGTAATTCCTAATTTTTAATATCAAGTTAAATGTCTGGACATCCTGACAGGGGGACAAGCAAGCTGAAAAGCTTATGTAGCATGGAATACAGACACAGACTCCCAAAAAAGATAAGTCATATTTACTATATATGACCTAAATAACGAAAATGATAAGTGAACTATACCAGAAAGTCTTAGAGAA
>NZ_JADBSA010000326.1:0-4333 GCF_020246945.1 Microcystis sp. M113S1
GCCGAATTTGAAGTCTTTTCTGAACGAAACCCCCTACTATCTGTTGTCAAGGTTCAGTTTTTAGCTTGGTTATCGCTTTTTCCATTGTAGCTTAAAGCCGTCCTCAAAGGACGGGGTTTTAACCCAAATTTTCGATAATCAAAGCGCACCAATTTAATGATAAAGTTAGTGCGTGGCGTGCGGATTGTTGATTTGGTTTTTTTATGAGAGATTATCGCCGTAAACACGCACCCTAAAAGATCATGCGATCGCACTCCCGTTTCGACAAATCCCGTACCTCTTCGACTAAATTCTCAATATCTAACTCGGAAAACCGACCGGAGGCTAATAAATCGGCCATTTGTTCGGACTAAAGTCCAAAGTCTTGCTCATAGGATGCCGTCATCGATTTATCTCCTTCTAAGCTCAATTAACATTATATTAATAATCCGCCAACAGTGAGTGATTAAAAACGGATTTGGTGTCAAAATGTGTTGTTTTCCTGATTATCTGAAGATTGAACGCGAAAGGGAGGCGCAGCATAATCGGAAGGTAAATAATTTTCGGGAATGGTTGTTGTATTTCCATCTCGTAGGGAGGTGTAACTGGGAGAGAGAATCTCAATCCCAGCTTCATTACACTTGTCTTGAATATTTTGATGGAGTTCTGAATAAATTATTACCATCAAATTGGGTTGGTTAGTGTAAGCATTTAATTGATAACTGATGTAAAAATTATCTAGGCTAGTTTGCAGGACAAAAGGTGCGGGTTCTTTGAGAATATGGTCAGTTTCTAGAGCAGCTTCAATTAAGGTTTTGTGGGCTTTTCGCCAAGGCAGATCGTACCCTAGGGTAATCGTTGTCTGAATAATTAGATTTCTGTTTAATTCCCGCGAGGAAATACTAAAGTTAATCACATTACTACTTAATAAAGATGAGTTAGGAATAGTAATGATTTTATTAGTGGGAGTGCAAATGCGAATGACTAGGAAGTTTTTTTCAATTAGATCGCCAATTACATCTCCTACTTGAATGTGATCTCCGATGCGAAAGGCACGGGTATAGATAAGAATAATTCCCCCAATAACATTGGCGATCGCCGAAGTAGAACCAAGGGATAAAAGAAGACCAAGAAAAACAGAAACACCGCGGAAAGCCGGGGAATCAAAACCGGGCAAATAGGGAAAAGCAACTATTGCTGCTAAGGCAATAATTATGACTAATAGGAGATTGTAAGTAGGTTTAGCCCAATCAGTATAAAAACCAGGAATAACCAGATTTCCTCTTTCTATTGCCGTAAAAAAGGGCTTGATTAGCCGGATTAAGTAGTAGGTTACAAAAATGATTATGGCAATAATAAAGGCATTGGGAAGATATTTGCCAATGGAGGATAAAACCAGTTCTAATGATCGAGAAAAATAACCTAAAATACTCTCGCCAAAAACTCTTGTCCAGGGAAATAAACGAAGTACAAATGTAGCATAATTGAATGTTAATAAAAACAGAATAAATAAGCGAATCATCCGAAGAACTCGCAGCCAAAAGAAGCTAATTTTAGAGGAAGATACAATCTCAATATTCCCGATTTGAATGCCTGGTGTCAAGGATTCAATCAAACGTCTAATGAAGGGAAATAGCTTCCCTGAAATTTTGATAACTGCAAAGCTAATAATCAAGAAAGAAAAGGTAGCTATAACCGTATAAATGATGTTCTTAAGTAGTTGTTCTGGTTTTCGATCTTGGCGATATTGAGCGATAGCGACCTGAATTTTTTGTAAAGCTTGTTGAGCTAAAACCTCCGGCGTTGAACGATAGGCTTTTGCATCTCGCTCCGTCACCGTTAGAATCACTTCTTGATCTATACTTAAATAAAGTGAGTTATCATCAGGAATCTGCTCAATTGTCAGGTTCTCAATAGGAATAGAATCATTTTGAGCAATTCTTTCAATTCTCCGGGTAATAGTGTTAGCTCTCTCCTCCGCCGAAAATGAAGAAACTCCCCGCCGGATAAAAAAGAGAGTTTTTCCATCTAACATAACTGGAAAGCCGTCAATTTTATTTTCCGGTTGTGTCGGATTTTGAGCGATTCCCAAAAGAGGGGAGGTTAGAGTCAGTAGTAAAACTACAAAAAATATTACCAAGGTATGCCCAATTTTTTTCATCCATCCTCTAGCTTTAGATGGTGTAGTTAGCATTAAATATCTTTGATTAATATCGACAACTGGTACAAATTGCATAGGATTAAGTCAGATTTTTTTGTGTGTAGTCGGGTAAGCTTCAGGCATTACTGTCCTCGATGAGGTGCAGAGAGCCTAGGTTGAGACAGGAGTGGAAAAATTGGCAACACCAGAACTTTGTAATGGTTGCCAATATTTAGGGAATTTAAGCGAGTTTTTCCTCAACATCTGTTAGTGATGGAAATGGGAACCAGATAATTTTGACTGATAATTAGACTGAGATTTAAAGAAGGCGATTGCTGAGTGAATATCCCGCAACAACAGAGCCGCCATATCGCGACTAAATCCCTCCTTGATCACCACGCGCTGCACGGTTAAATCTTGGCGATTTTTGGGCATTGTATAGGCAGGAACTAACCAACCCCGCTCGCGCAATTTATCAGCTAAATCGAATAAACTATAATTAGATTGATCGCTAATTGTCTCCTTTAATTTCCAAGCAAAAACCGGAATAGTGCTGCCATCGGTAATCAATTCAAACGGTCCCATCTTAGCGATTTCCCCCGATAAATACAGAGCCGTATCTCGACAGGCTTGATGAATTTGTCGATAACCCTCTTTACCCAAGCGTAAAAAATTATAATATTGAGCAACTACTTGATTGCCAGGGCGAGAAAAATTCAGAGCAAAATTAGGCAGATCACCGCCTAAATAATTACAATGAAAGATTAATTCTTCTGGTAATTCTTGCCGATCTCGCCAGATAATCCAACCGACGCCGGGATAGACTAAACCGTATTTATGCCCAGAAGCATTAATCGATTTAACCCATTTGAGGCGAAAATCCCAGACTAAATCGGGATCGAGAAAAGGGGCAATAAAACCACCACTAGCACCATCGACGTGCAGGGGAACTTGCCAGCCGGTTTCTCTGTTCAATTTTTCCAGGGCATCATTAATTTCTTGGACGGGTTCGTAACTACCATCAAAGGTACTACCCATAATTGCAATTACCCCGATCGTATTCTCATCAATTAGTTTAATTGCCTCGGTCGCATTGAGATGAAAACGATTCCCTTCCATCGGCACAAAACGCGGTTCTACCTCCCAATAACGACAGAATTTTTCCCAACAAACCTGCACATTAATGCCCATGACTAAATTAGGTTTGTCGGTGGGTTTACCCTCTTTTTGTCGGCGTTTGCGCCATTGCCATTTTAAAGCCATGCCTCCCAACATCGCCGCTTCACTGGAACCAATGGTAGAACAACCGGTTGCCGCTTCGCTTTCGGGAGCATTCCAGAGTCTAGCGATCATATTCACACAACGCAGTTCAATTTCGGCAGTTTGTGGGTATTCATCCTTGTCGATCATGTTTTTATCGAAGGTTTCCGCCATTAATTGTTTGGCTTCCGGTTCCATCCAAGTGGTGACAAAAGTAGCCAGATTCAGGCGAGAATTACCATCAAGGGCGAGTTCATCGCGGATTAAATTGTAGGCCACCGCCGGGGGCATTTCTCCCTCGGGAATCTCGTATTTAGGTACAGCGGAAGTCAGGGCGCGGGAAGCATAGGTGGGGGTAATTAGTGCATCTTCCGGACTAAGGCGATCGAGGTTAATTTTCTGATGAACCATAACTTCCTTAATAAAATATCTTTTTTGCTGAGAGTAAATTACCAATCATTCCAAAAATAATAGCAATAATCGAGACGGATAAAAAATAGGAAAGCATTCCTTGGGTTGCTACCAGTCGCCGCCTCGCCGTACTATTAATACTTGTATCGGAGGTTTGATAATACCCAGAAAACCGCAAGCAAAATGGATGATCGCCTGTGCGGATGCGATCAGATAAATTAATAGTCCGAAACTGCCGGTCGTAAAAATAGGGATTCCAGAAATGCCACCCGATGATTGGGAGATTTTAATAGTTCTAACTGCCAAGGAGCAACGCATGAAATTCTGTAAGCTAGTAAAGCAATTGCCCCTATCAAAGCGAAAAGAAAAGCTAAAACCAGTCGCAGGGTAATTGCTACTGGCATAATTAGGGTCTGCTGAAAAAGTTTTTCGGTGGGGGTTGGGGGTTGGGGGTTGGGGGATGGGGGATGGGGGATGGGTTTTACCGATTTTCAGGTGGTCAACTACCTAATTTTCAGGGAAAAAGTACCTGAATTTTCCCCC
>NZ_JADBSA010000327.1:0-7362 GCF_020246945.1 Microcystis sp. M113S1
CTTACCCGTACCTTTTGTATCTATCCATAACCTTACACATTTGTTACGGATGAATTGAGCAGTACGAATAGCATCGTCTATGGCTTGATACTGTTGAGTTTTAGCTTTAACTTTAAACTCTAAGACAAACATTTTACGCAAGGGGTACTTAGATAAAGTCAGTATAGCACAATAAAAGTTAAGTTAACAAGCTATAGTTTAAAAAGCCGTCCTAAAAGAACGGGGCTTTAACCCAAAATTTCGGTAAAATTTTTAGTTGACCTCTACTCCTGACCATTTTTTGACTTTTTACTGGTGACTTTTTACTGAATTATGACTATTTGGCAAGCGGATTTTTATAAATCTTCATCTTCTTCCCCTCTTGGCACAGTCTGGCAATTGTTAATTTCCGATCCTCTGGGTCATCTTATCTATGAAAATTCCTGTCCCCAATCGCAAGCTAATAGCGACTGGTTAACCCAACAGTTACAGCAAGCTTGTCAAGTCTCCTCCCCAGAAATTATCCAAGTTTTTCGCCCCCAATGCGCCAATTTATTTCTCCTCGCTGGTCAAAATTTACAGATCAAAATCGAGTTAACCCGTCACGTTAACGCCCTCAAAAAACAGCTAGAATTGCGGCAAATCCCCATAAATATCGACTCTCCTCCACCACAACCCGTACCCGACCAATTTTTAGGTCAAGAGTGGCGTTTTGCTCGTTTTCCCGCCGTTGATTTAGTTAACTTTTTTGGCGATCGCCGAATACCGATTCTTTCCCTACCAGAGGCCTTTTCTCCTTTAAAACTAGGTTTAGCCTCCACTTTAACGATCCCCGGTGTGGTTATTACCGGTGGTAAAAAATCTTTGGCGATCGCTCGTTGGTTAGGGGAAATTAACCCGGTATTTATCGCTCATATTCCCACAGAAACGGGGCGATCGGGCGGTTTAGTCTTGGAATCGGGCCTCAATGAGCGTTGGATTTTCCTGACCTACGAAGATGAAGAAGTGGCCCGGGCAGCCAATGCTTATCAAGCAACCAAAGAGGAAAGCCAAGGTTTGCACTTTCTCCTCATACAACCGGATGATTCCGGTCGCACTTTTACCGGCTTTTGGCTACTGAAGCAGGTTTAACCCCCAAGCTGTCCCCAAGAGGCAGAGAATGCCTGCTAAACCGGCTAAAGGTTGGTTATAGATACCTTTAACCCAAACTAACCCAGAATCGCTGTAAGACATCAATTCGGCACTGTCTAGCAAGGCCAATCCCCATACCCAACCGCCATGAAGTCCCCAAGCTAATCCTAAACTACCATGATCGATCGCCCTGGCCCAGACCAGAACCATCCCCATCAGAAATAAACCGGGTAGTTGCGGCAGAGTTTGCTGACGTTCCCAAAGCAGGTGCAGCAGGGCAAAAATTAGGCTAGAAATGGCTCCCGCCACCCAAAAACCGTATTCTTGGCTTAATTGGCTCAAAAAGATGCCCCGAAAGATTAATTCCTCGGTAATACCCACCCAGAGGGCCACTATCAACAGGGGTAAACTCAAGGAAAAAGCGCGAGCGAGGTTTTTGGGCTGCCAATGTACCCATGTCAAAATCCCCTCTAGGAAAAAAATTATCCCTAATCCCACCACTGCCAGGATTAATCCTTTAGTTAGGGAGATAAATAGGGAAAATGACCAAATTAATCCGTAATTATGGAGGCTGCTCCCCTCTATCTTTAATAATCCCCAGATAACTAAGGGAGCCAATGCGTAAAGAGAGGCCACCAGTGGCAATTTCTGGTCAGGTTTTGTACCTTGCAGCGGTTGCCATCCCAAACGACTCCCTAAAACAATGGCAATCGGCAGCCAGAGAATTAACCAGGCTAACAGGAAAATAATAATTTTTATTAAGGCAGCCATGTCCATTGTCAATTAGGTGCTAGGGAAGTGGGGTGTGGGGTGTGGGGTTTTGGGGTATTAGTTGAAATTTCCCTACCCCCTACCCCTAACACCCATAAAACAAACCCTCTAGGGATAGAATAACTGTGGAACTTTGCTCTGGTAAAGCCTAGCTCCAACAAAAATCCATCTCTAGGGGGTTGCGAAAAAGAAGAAAAAGTGCTTAAGGAAAACCCCTCGAGTTGATGAAAGAGGCGGTCAGGGGTTAGAATTAGGGATAAGAATCTATATTGTCTTTTTGGTCGGTCTTGTCAAAACTAGCCCTTTTGACTGCCGATTTTTTTTATCCTTATCCCTACTCCGTAACCTATTTAAGCTTCTACCGATTCTTCTGATTCCGTTTGTTTGAGGTGGATGTGCTTGTAGCCAAGTTTGATTTCAAACTCATCGCCGGGCTGCAAGTTCATTTGTTCGGTATAGGTGGAACCGATGACGATTTGACCATTTTTGTGGACACTAACCCGGAAAGTGGGTTCGCGGCCGCGGCCATCTTTAGTGCCTTCGGGATCGAGAGGAACCCCTTTTGCACCCAAAACAGCATCGTAAAAGTCGGTTAAATTGACCCGAACTTGGCCATCTTTACTTTGGGAGTAGTAACCACAACGTTTTGCCGTTTCGCGACGGGGTAAGTGGGCCAACTCTTTGACTTTTTGAAGTAGAGCTTTCCCGGTTAGGGGAGTAGGAGAGATATCATTCATGGTACTTTTAAATGTTCCTTGATTTTTGACTGGCTGTCAATTAAGTTTACACTGACAAATTGATCATACCAAAAATCTTGCCAAAAATGTCTAGAGGGGAATAATAAATTTTTTAAAACTGATGGTTCTGTGATGACAATCGTGCTAAGAAGACCCCAGACTAGGTAGTAAGTGTAGGCCTTGTGGGGGAGAGGAAATTTTTGGGCAAGACTCGCGCAATTTTTGGTCGGGTGCGAGGAAAACAGGGAGGAGAAAGTGAGGACATAAAACGGTTCAAGCTATACCTGGCAAGGAATTGAGAAACTATACTTGTGGTTGGAGTTGGCAAAAAACTAATGACCCAGAGCAGTAAATCCGGGGTGATTAAACTGTTTTCGAGCGACTTGCCCATCTATGATTAGGTCTAGATACCCACTCCTTGGCGCAACCGACCGGGGAAAATCTTAAGGATTAATTACCATTACTAGCTCCCCTTTGGCCCGTTAACATCGATTATCCTGAGTATTAGGAGTCCCTCATCCCCGTGCCGAGTATGGAAGTTTCTTTTAAAATTCTGCGTCAACGACCCAACGACACCCCTTACCTAGAAAATTTTACCCTAGAGGTGGAGGCGGGAAATACAATTCTCGACTGCCTTAATCGCATCAAATGGGAACTTGATGGAACTTTGGCCTTTCGTAAAAATTGCCGCAATACAATTTGTGGCAGCTGTGCGATGAAAATTAACGGCCGTTCGGCCTTGGCTTGTCAAAAAAATATCGCCAGTGAATTAAACCATTCTAGCCAAAAAGATGTCGGAGAAATTCCCGAAATCACGATCGCCCCTCTTGGTAATTTACCGATTATCCGGGATTTAATCGTCAATATGCAACCGTTTTGGGACGATTTAGAAAAGGTTGAACCTTATATTAGTAGTCAAGCGCGCACCATTCCCGAACGAGAATTTCTGCAAACTCCAGAAGAAAGAGCCAATCTCAATCAGATGGGTAACTGCATTATGTGCGGCGCCTGTTATTCGGAATGTAATGCCAAGCAAGTCAATCCCGATTTTGTCGGTCCCCACGCTTTAGCAAAAGCGCAGCGCACCTTAGTGGATTCCCGCGATGGTAATCAGGAAAGTCGCCTAGAACTTTATAATCAAGGCACCGCAGGGGTTTGGGGTTGTACCCGTTGCTATTTCTGTAATGCGGTTTGTCCCATGGAAGTGGCTCCCATGGATCAAATCGGTAAAATTAAACAGGAAATACTCGCTCGCAAGTCGGACGATAGTAGTCGTCCCATTCGTCACCGGAAAGTTTTAGTGGAATTAGTCAAAGCAGGGGGATGGGTTGATGAACGCAAATTCGGCCTCTATGTGCTGGGCAATTATTGGCGCGATTTACAGGGTTTATTAAGTATTGCCCCCTTGGGATTGCGGATGATTGCTAAGGGTAAATTTCCCACTTCCTTTGAAGCTTCCGAGGGAACCGAGGAAGTCAGAGGTTTAATTACTGCTATTCAAAATTCTCGCTCTTGATCACTCTCGATTGACCGAGGCAACCGATAATTACTGCCAATTTTCCTAGCTACTCTAGAGCTTATCCCTTCAGCAACAGCCGTTAGAGCCAGAATTGTCGATCGCCTTCCAAAACACTAGGATAAATTCCTTTTAAGCGTAAATCCGCCATGCGATCGGCTCCGTATAAAGGCATTGGTAAACGAGGCGGTTTTAAGGCTCCGTGATGAAGTAGGGTAAGCTTTAACGTAGCATCTATAACGCTTTCGATACTTGTTTGCTCACCTTCGGGACGGACATTTAACCGCAGGGGACGAGCTAATCCCACCTTCGCATCCACCTGAGTAGTCACCACCAGCGCCTCGCGGGAGGATAATTTTAAGGTTAATCCCTGGGTTGGTGGGGTTAAGTTCTTATTCACTAAGTTATAGAGTCTGGGAGTCTGGGATTTTCGGCATTCTACCAGAATAAATCGGGCATTGATGGCACTGGCTCGATCGAGCAGATTTTCGACTTCTTGATTAACAAAACGACCATCTCGATATATTAAAACAGTTTTGTTTTTTAAAGAACTTACGGGCAGAACTTTTTCAAGAAATCGCCGCGGCATTTCTTCCCCTTGTATAAACTCTCCCTCTAGTTGATAACGGATAAATTCTCCCCGCGATCCGTAGATACGAACACTAGCGCAAGCGTTGAGAGTTCCGGGTAAATTATCCTTGGGCCGTCGGGAAATATCTAAACCGAGAAAACAATCGGCGATCGGAATTGGTTCAGCTAACACAAAGGGCAAATTACCTAGTTTAGCCAAAATACCTGGGACAATTTGATTGAGAATCAATCTAGATTCTTTCTTGAGGGTATCTTCATAGATAAATTGACTGGCCACGCGCCGATAGAGTAAATGGGAATAAATGCGATTATAAAAACTTCCCTCTTCTTGACTATCCGCTTGGCGATCGCTTTGAGGAAGAAAGACTAACAATATATCGGGACTAAAGCATAAAACTTCATTCAATTTTTCCTCGATATTGGCCCAAGTGCGCGAATAATTATCCTCAAATAGGGCTAAGTTAATAGTTTCAAGGATGTCCGAGTCAAACCCGTATAAATCTAAACGCGTCTGAACTTCTTCAATAAATACATCTACTTTTTGATTACCAATATTTAGAATTACCATATTGATAGCTCGCTCTTGATAATCCTGATGACGCTTAAAAACTCCTCCTTTTTTTAAGCCAGGCAAGATCAATTTTTCCGTTTTTCCTTTACCAAAAAGTAAGAGGGTATCGGTTAAGCTTTTTCTGGGTGTCATGAATAGCGACTTTTGACTGCTACTCATACTATTGATGGCTTTTTCAACTTGATAGCCATAAAGTTTTAACACATCTGTCGCCTGATTTTTATACTTAGTCAAAAGTTCTTTTCGCTTGACAAAATCAATTTTACTATCCTTTAAAAGCTCCCCATATTTTACGCCGAAAGCCTGGGCAGTTTCTGCCGTGATTGAGGGACGTAAAGCTGCTAGAGCATAGTCGTAGGTTTTCTTTTTCTTAAATCTTATAGACACAATTGGTTGATCATCAGGAGCTTCTTCTAATGCGTAGAGACTGAGAGAACCTGTGGCCGATTCAATTAATTTTTTCCGATTTTCTCCCTCACCAATTCTACCCGATAATTTTTCAATTGTCGCACCGCTTCCTTTTTCAATATCGATTACTTTTAAGCCGATTAAAAGCTTTTCAGGATGGTGGCGATCAGGATGATTTTCATAAAAGTCTTCTAGGGTCCCTTGATAGAAAATGCCACTCTTGACTGAGAGAGCAAGAGCGGGTTTTATTTTGTTGTTTATCTCCACCGTTTCCGCCCAAAATAGCACTTTTCTTTCGACGACTGCTCCCTGTTTTTTGGTGACTATTCCCGAAGAAAAACAGCGTTCTTTTTGAAGTATTGCCCTCGCTAGATCAGCGATAACTTCAGGAGATGCTTCTGGATTTTGTAACCACTGAAACGCCCATAAATACGAGCGAAAATCTTCGATTTCTTTTTGAATTTCGTCTAAACTTTTTCGCCAGAATTCGGGTTTCGGTGAGGAGATATCTGGTTTGACCAGCACCCAGAAAAAACCATCCCGCCAGATCACAGCTAGATCGGGTATTTTTCGAGAAAAATGATAGCTTAAACGATTGCCAGTTTCTCGATCGATCTCTCCAGTCAGCCGAAATACGATTAGATTTGGTTTGGCAAGATTCAGTAAAGAAATCTCACTTAGATAATAGATAGATTCACTCATGCGGCACTTTCCAATGTAGAAAATTTACAGATCGAGTTAAAATTACAATAGAGACAATTAGAGTGAGGATTGGCTGGATAAATTTCCTCAAAAGCTTCGGGATTTCTGCGGTAACGTCTTAATTCTTCTTGATGGCGTTTGGCAATACTGGCTAATTCTCTTTGAATGGACTGTAGTTGCTTTGCAGTCGCCTGAATAGGTTCGGTTTGCTCACCAGTTTCGAGGTTATAAAAAGAAGCGATCGCCTGTTGATCGGGATATAAATATTGACAGGCTAGGAGATAAACTAACCCTTGACGGCGATCAGGTTCCGATTTCCCAGTCTTGAGATCGATAATATGTAATCTGCCCTCCGTCTCACGAACAATACAATCAATTGCGGCGTAGAAATTAAAGACAAAATTTCCCTGTTTCACTTCGATCGGCACCGGAAATCCTTCATCCCCGCGACTGAGTTTGATAATTTCTCTTCCCCTTAAAAACTGGTTTTTCTGATAATTGACAAGAATCTCCCCCACTCGCTTCCTAACTTCTGGCTCTTCTCTTTCTAAGTTTAAAATCTCTGCCACCTGATCGACTCCCTCGGCAGCTTCAAATAACCGCAAGTCTTGATGAAATTCATAGACTCCCTTCTGTGCTAAAATCCCGATTCTTTGCCAACTGGTATCTTTTTCTAAAAGCTCTTTCACCACAGGTTCTTTTTTCCTCGCTTTTGTATAGCCGCGCTTGCGATCGCAGTGACCCATTTCCCGGCCCACTGGCGGAGAAAATAACAACCAGAGGTTATAACTTGCGAACTCCCAGATTTTTTTCATAGAAAATTTTGGGTGGGAAACCCCGCCGTTCTAGGTTGGCTTTACGTTAGAATTAAAAAGACCGTCTCGAAAACCAAGTGGGCGGACAGCACCTTGAAAACTCGGCTTAGGGGGTTCCGTTCAGAAAAGCTTGTCCGGGTA
>NZ_JADBSA010000328.1:0-6194 GCF_020246945.1 Microcystis sp. M113S1
AAGGTTACATGATATCAGCCAGACTTGGAAACTATCTCATCAAATTAGTCCCCCCATAGAACCTCCTTGAGCCATCTTGCACACTTTTCTCTTTTTGTCAAATTTTATGTTAAGAAAGATGTGACTAATGGATAGCTTTTAGGCCGGGGTTTCCAACCGATTATTTTCGATGAAAAAATTAATTCTAGCCACGAGTAACCCGGGTAAATTAGCAGAGATAGGCGAATACTTAACTGATATCGACCTAGAATTGCAGTTAAAACCCGATTATTTAGAGATAGAGGAAACTGGGGCGACTTTTGCCGAAAATGCCTATTTAAAAGCTGCTCAAATTGCCCTAACATTGGGAGAATGGTCGATCGCTGATGATTCGGGATTGGAAGTAACTGGGTTAGGAAATGCCCCGGGGATTTACTCGGCCCGCTATGGTGAAAATGATCGAGAAAGAATCGATCGCCTCGTCAGGGAATTAGGGGATAATCAGGATCGTTCGGCCCGTTTTGTCTGTGTAATTGCGATCGCCCGTCCCGATGGTGAGATTGCCTTGACTGCCACAGGAATCTGCACGGGAGAAATTCTCACCAGTACTAGGGGTGAAGGTGGTTTTGGTTACGATCCGATTTTTTATGTCCCCGAATACGCTTTAACCTTTGCGGAAATGTCTCCCGAATTAAAAAGAAAAATTAGCCACCGAGGACGAGCTTTTGAGCAATTGCTGCCCCATCTCAAGACTCTCGCGGGTACAAATTCATTAAGGCTCTGACTTGTTCAGCATGATAAGAGCTTCTTGTCAAGGGACTCGCAACAATTTGTAAAAATCCCAGAGACTCACCGTATTCGCGCCAAGCGTGGAACTGTTCGGGGGTGATAAATTCCTGCACACCGAGATGTTTTGACGATGGTTGCAGATACTGCCCGATGGTGAGAATATCACAATCGACGGCCCGTAAATCGCCCATTACTTGCCGCACTTCCTCGTCGGTTTCCCCCAATCCCACCATAATGCCCGATTTTGTGTAGGTAGCGGGAACAATGGCGCGGGCGCGCTGCAATAATTCTAGGGAACGCTGGTAATCACCCTGGGGACGCACGCGACGATAGAGACGGGGAACGGTTTCGGTATTGTGGTTTAAAACTTCAGGTTTAGCGGCAAGAATCAAAGCTAAAGCCTGCCAATTACCGCAAAGGTCGGGAATCAACACTTCGATAGTAGTTTTTGGGGAAATGCGGCGAATTTCCTCGATACAACGGACAAATTGACTAGCACCCCCATCAGCCAAATCATCGCGATTGACAGAAGTGATCACTACATGATTAAGATCAAGACGTTGCACGGCTGCCGCTAGTCGCAGGGGTTCTGTGGAGTCTAAAGGTTGCGGTTTTTTCTCAAAATCTATATCACAGTAAGGACAGGCGCGAGTGCAAGCAGGACCCATAATTAAAAAGGTAGCCGTCCCTGCGTGGAAACATTCGCCGATATTGGGGCAGGAAGCCTCCTCACAAACGGTATTTAAGCCTAAATCGCGTAAAACCTCCTTAACACTGCCGACTCGTTGCCATTGCGGTGCTTTTACCCGTAACCACTCTGGTTTGACCGTCACGCCTGAACTACTCCGATAATTTTTGCCTATATCTGTAATATCCTAGCAAGTCTCGACCCACTCAAGGCAGAATATGCTATGATAATTTAGCTGAAAACTTTCGGGATGTAGCGCAGCTTGGTAGCGCACTTCGTTCGGGACGAAGGGGCCGCAGGTTCGAATCCTGTCATCCCGATTAAAGACAATCAAGGGGAGAGGCAAAATCGGCTCTCTTGAGTTTGCTGGGTAAAATGTATTCTAAGATATAGTCCTGCCGGCGAGGGAGTGGAACTAACCACGAAGACATAAAGGACACAAAGATCGATCGCTCTTATATGGGTTAAACTTATCACACAAAGAATAAGAGAGTCCAAAATCTATCTTCTATTTAATTAGAACTACTTATGGTGAGATAAGATATATTACCCTTGGCCAATTAAAAGGTCGAGTTGTCTTAATCGTCCATACTCCTCGCTCTAATAAAATTCGTATAATCTCAATGAGAAAGGCAAACAATCGTGAGCAAAAAATCTATCAAAAGCGACTTGAAGAGAATTGATGCGATGACGGATGAGAATATCGATTATTCTGATATTCCGCCGTTAGGTGATGAATTTTTTACTCAAAAAACAGTATCTTTTTCGCCATCAAATAAGCCAATGTCTAGATTATTAATCAGCCAATATCAGGCGGAAGTTGAAAAGATTGTTCAATATGGCGGAAGTCGCAAGGAAACTTCGATTAGAGTCGCTTTTCAGAATTTGTTAAATGACTATTGCAAGGCGCGGGATTTTTTGTTAATTCCTGAGTTGGATTATCGCACCAAGTCGGGTAAAGTTGTCTATCCTGATGGGACGGTAAAGGATGCTTTACGGTTAGATTGGGGATATTGGGAAAGTAAGGATCAATACGATAATTTAGACGAAGAAATTGAGAAGAAGTTGGCGAAAGGCTATCCTAATGACAATATTTTATTTGAAGATTCCCAGACGGCGGTTTTAATTCAAGGAGGAGAGGAAAGACTGCGCGTCTCGATGCGCGATGATGAGGCTTTGGATGGGATTATTAATGCTTTTATTAATTATGTACGTCCGGAAGTTGAGGATTTTCGAGAGGCGATTGATAGTTTTAAGGAAGATTTACCAACAATTTTAGAAGCGTTGCGGGGTTTAATTGCGTTGCAGTCGGAGACGAATCGGAATTTTGTGACAGCGCGGGACAAATTTTTAGAGATTTGTCGCAAGTCAATCAATCCAGAAATTAGTCTGGAAGATGTGCGAGAGATGATTATTCAGCATATTCTGACAGAGGATATTTTTATCAATATTTTTAATGAGTCTCAGTTTCACCGGGAAAATAATATCGCTAGGGAATTACAGGGAGTGATTGAAACTTTCTTTACTGGTAATACCAAGCGCAATACTTTAGGAACAATTGAACGTTATTATGCGGTAATTCGGCGGACAGCGGCGAATATTTACAATCACCACGAGAAGCAGAAGTTTCTCAAGGCGATTTATGAGAATTTTTATAAAGCGTACAATCCGAAAGCGGCGGACCGGTTGGGAATTGTCTATACACCCAATGAAATTGTCCGTTTTATGATTGAAAGTGTCGATTATTTAGTCCATAAACATTTTGGTAAGTTGTTGGCGGATCCAGGAGTAGAAATTTTAGATCCGGCGACGGGGACAGGCACTTTTGTGACGGAGTTGATTGAGTATTTACCGAAGGATAAGTTACGGTACAAGTATAAGCATGAGATGCACTGTAATGAGGTGGCAATTCTGCCTTATTATATTGCTAATTTGAATATTGAGTTCACCTATAAGCAGAAGATGGGGGAGTATGAAGAGTTTGAGCATATCTGTTTTGTCGATACCCTAGACCATGCTGCTTTTCATCTCAAGCAGATGGATTTGTTTGCCATGTCGGTGGAGAATACCCAACGGATTCAAAATCAAAATGACCGCAATATTTCTGTAATTATTGGTAATCCTCCTTATAATGCTAATCAGCAAAATGAGAATGATAATAATAAAAATCGCAAGTATCCAGCGATAGATAAGCGTATTAAGGATACCTATATTGAAGAAAGTACAGCGCAGAAGACAAAGCTATATGATATGTATTCTCGCTTCTTTCGTTGGGCTACAGATAGGTTAGGTGAAAATGGTATAATAGCTTTTATTACTAATTCTTCTTTCTTGGATGGTCGCTCTTTTGATGGATTTAGAAAATGTATTGAAAGTGAATTCGCCTATGCTTATTTTATAGATTTAGGAGGCAATGTCAGAAAAATTTCTGGCAGAGATGGTGTTTTCATTGGTGAAAAACACACAATTTTTGGTGCTGCTGCTATGACAGGTATTGTGATAAGTTTTTTAATTAAAGACAATCATAATACTCGAAATAAGCTTTTTTATGCGAATCCTTTTGATGTTCATGAATTGCGACAAAATAAACTTAATTATCTGCAAGTCAATGATTTCAAAGATATTCACTTTGAGCATATCATACCAGACAAAAAACATAATTGGATTGAACAATCAGATAATGATTTTAATGGCTTAATACCTGTAGTTGACAAAAATACTAAGCTATCTAAAAATCAAATTGATGAGGTAGCAATCTTTAAGTTGTACACAAATGGAATAAAGAGTAATAGAGATGAATGGGTATATGATTTCAATTCACAGCAACTTGAGAGCAAGATAAGTTATTTTATCGATATTTATAATTCAGATGTTTTTAAATACGCAGAAATGTCGTTATCTTCCAATGTAAATATTGATGAAATGGTAAATCTTAATATTAAATGGAGTAGGGACTTAAAGAAGCACTTAATTGCTAGACATAGCATTACTTTTGATAGGGCAAAAATTATATTTTCTCTCTTTCGTCCTTTTATAAAGCAATTATTTTACAGCGATTTTATACTCAATGATGTTCTAACTAACTATCATGCAGAATTGTTTGGGAAAGAATTTGATTATAGTAATAGTGTTATTTATTTTTCAGGTACTCCGCTTTCTAAACCTTTCCAAGTGTTTGCATCTAATGATTCTGCTAATTATGATTTTCTTGAAAAAACTCAATGTCTCCCTCTTTATCGCTACGACAAAGAAGGAAACCGCATCGATAATATCACTGATTGGGGATTGCAGCAATTCCAAAGCCATTACAACGATAAAAACCTCACCAAACTCGACATCTTCCACTACACTTATGCAGTCCTTCACCACCCAGAATATCGCAGTAAATACGAATTAAACCTGAAGCGAGAATTTCCCCGGCTTCCCTTCTATGATAACTTTTATCAATGGGTAGAATGGGGAAGCAAACTAATGGAATTACATATCAACTATGAAACCGTTGAACCCTACCCACTTACTCGTATTGATACTAATAATAATCTCAAACCAAAAACTAAACTAAAAGCCGACCGAGAAAAAAATTCTATCAACCTCGACGATATCACTTTCCTACAAGATATTCCCAAAATTGCCTGGGAATATAAACTCGGTAATCGTTCAGCCTTAGAATGGATTTTAGATCAATATAAGGAAAAGAAACCCAAAGATCAAACCATCGCCGAAAGATTCAATACCTACCGCTTCGCCGATTATAAAGAAACAGTAATTGACTTATTACAACGAGTTTGTACCGTGAGCGTCGAAACCATGAAAATAATAGAAGCGATGAGACATTAAAAAGATTGCTTCCGGGGAATCTTATCCTACACCCTGCCTCCAGTAAAAACTTTTTCAGCAGACCCTAAATAAATTAGTTTGGCTCCTTTTTCTTCCAGAGCTTTATTGATGTCTTCACTAAAATTAATGGGACGGTTATCGCCTACATCCCGAACTTTATCCTTTGTATTCTTGTCTAAGTTTTTGTACTCTTTCTGTCTCTTTTGCGGGTGGGTGTAGAGTTTTTTTTGCGGGTTATTCTCAAGCGTTCGGCTATTCTGGCCACTGTCGCCACACTTAAAACTATACCAGTTCTTTCTAGGAATAGTTTCGATAGTTCAGCCAGAGTTGCGTCATTATTTTCCTCAATTAACTTACCGAGGACGATCATTTGTTCTGGTGTGAGTTTTAAATGACGTCCACATCGATAAGTCTTCGGTCGAACATCTCCCGTTTCTCGATATTGCTTCAAAAGCTTTTGTACGAAACTTAGGGTGACGCAGAATCTTTTCGCTAATTGTCTTTGAGAGATGGGTTCGTTATAATAACAGTCGAGGATTTTCTGACGGAACTCTACCGGATAGGATTTCATTTTTACTGCGGTTTAGCTATCGATGACATTATACTTCATATTTGTGAGAAAGAAAGAAAAATGTTCTAGTGGGTTTTCTGGCGCGACCCAAGCGATCGCTAAAGATGTTATTATCTAGGGTCTGCTGAATAAATCTAAAAACCTTATCCAACAAGGTTTTTAGACTTTTTTTCCCTCAAAAAGTGCCGACCCTTGGAGTGATTGGGGGGAAAATTCAGGGACTTTTTCCCTGAAAATTAGGTAGTTGACCACCTGAAAATCGGTAAAACCCTACACCCCACACCCCAACCCCCAACCCCCAACCCCCAACCCCCAACCCCCAACCCCCAA
>NZ_JADBSA010000329.1:0-4493 GCF_020246945.1 Microcystis sp. M113S1
AAATTCTTATCTGGCAAAAGATTTAATTAATTAGTTCGCTCTAGATCAAAAACAATTGACAAAAATTGCAGCAACGTCTGTCTCTATAAGGGTTTCATTCCTTATAACCTCCGTCCATTGCATAAGACAAACCGAAGAACCTGCTTTATTCCGCTAGAACATCGAATAAGATTTTATCTCTTGGATTTTCTAACTGCCAAAAAACGACAGGGAAAAGTAGCAACTTTTGATGAAATTATTTTTGCGATCATGCCTAACCTGATCAACGGGACAACACCAAGCGATCAATCGATTTTAAAGGTTTTAGAAAAGTTAGCTTATTCTCCCGATGGTCGGCACTGGCAACTAGGGCAAGAAGAAGGTCTTCAGCTAACTCTCGATTTAAATATAGAGCCAATTTCTTCCGTTTTAACTGGTTTAGATTTTCCCAAACAAGCAGATAAAATTCCTCACGATCAAATTATCTACGCTCTGGCAAAAATTGCTATTGCTGTCGGATTAAAGCCTTATATTGGCAAAAAAGAACAATCTACAGGTTATTGGAATGGAGAAGCTTTTAAAGATATTTCTCTAGAAAAATTACCGATCGATAAATTAGGAAAGTGGGACAGAGATAAAATACAACAGATCGATCTCATCTGGTTTAATAACTTGGGCGATGCAGTGTTCGCTTTTGAAGTAGAAACCAGTACACCGATCACCACAGGAATCGATCGCTTTATGGAATTACTAAAAATTTATCCAGAACTGGCAGGAAAACTTGTGTTAATTGTTCCACCGAAGCGAGTCAACAAACTGAAAAAAATTCTTAAAGATTCCCACTATATTGGACATCCTCTCTATATGGAGAATAAATTAGTCTATAGTTTTTCTAATCAAATTGCCGAAGTTTACCAGAAACTCTCCTCGTCAACTAAACTAGAATTATCTGCGGTTTTTGCCTCGATCGAGTTCATTTTAAAAAAACCAGAAATCTGATGCAATCAAGAGAAGCTGGTTCCTATTGAAAGTTCTAGGTTCGACGAGGCACTCATGCAATAAGCTCCCATTTGATCAGAGGGGACAGGGAGCGATGAACATGATACAGCAAACCATCTCAGGGAATCGTCACCCCGGAAAGCAAATCGCCCCTGCAACTGTCTCCCCAAATTCCCTCTCTTGATAAACTAGACTAGAATGCTGCCCTATAAAATGCCCTAATTATGAGTTTATCCCCCCATCCGATCGAAACTGCCCTCAAAACCCTGGCAGCGAAAGCGGAAAATTCCATCGCACAAACAACAAACCTAGAAGACTTAGAACAGCTAAGGGTGAATTATCTCGGTAAGAAAGGAGAATTATCGCAGATTTTACGGGAAATGGGCAAATTAACCCCCGAAGAGAGACCGCGCCTCGGTGCGATCGCTAATCAGGTAAAAGAATTAGTGCAATCGTTGCTGGAATCTCAGCGAGAAAGTCTAAATAATGCCCAAATTCAAGCGAAATTAGCGGCGGAAACCCTCGATGTCACCCTACCTGCTCTTAGCCGTCCTTTAGGGCGAATTCACCCCTTAAATAGCACAGTTGATCGCATGATCGATATTTTCGTCGGTCTGGGTTACAGCATCGCCACTGGGCCGCAGGTAGAAAGCGATTATTATAATTTTGAGGCTTTAAATATCCCTGCTGACCATCCGGCCCGGGATATGCAGGATACTTTTTTCTTGAGTGATGGTCGTTTATTGCGGACCCATACCTCCCCGGTGCAGATTCGCTACATGGAAAGTCACGAACCCCCGATTCGGATTGTGGCCCCGGGCCGCGTTTATCGTCGCGATACCGTTGATGCTACCCATTCCGCGGTTTTCCATCAAGTGGAATTATTAGCGGTGGACCGGGGATTAACTTTTACGGATTTGAAAGGAACAATTAAAGAATTTCTTAAGCAAATGTTTGGGGCCGATTTACCGGTTAAATTCCGCGCTTCCTACTTCCCTTTTACCGAACCCTCGGCCGAGGTAGATGTGCAGTGGAAAGGCAAATGGTTGGAGGTGATGGGCTGTGGTATGGTGGATCCCAATGTCTTAAAAGCAGTCGGTTATGACCCCCAAATCTATACGGGTTTTGCTGCTGGTTTTGGCGTGGAAAGATTTGCTATGGTATTACATGAGATAGACGATATTCGCCGTTGTTATAATAGCGATATCCGCTTTCTCCGCCAATTTTAGGGGGATAAACCCGATGGTCATGAGTGAAGATTTAACCAAAAAAAGACTCCTATCCGTGGCTTGTCATGCCTCGATCTTTTTGAGTGCTACGCTGGTATCGGTGGGAATTCCTTTAGCTATTTATTTCATTTCTGATGATGAAACGGTGAAGGAAAACGCCAAAGAAGCTTTAAACTTTCACCTGAATATGTGGTTATACTACCTAATTGCTGGGATTCTAATTTGGGTTTTAATCGGTTATTTGCTCTTAGCGATTCTTGGTGTGGTGAACATTGTTCTCCCCATTCTTGCTATCCTGCAAGTCTGGAAAGATGCTTATAAGGTTTTCCGTTATCCTTTTATTTTCCGGGTTCTGTAATTAATTATCGGGGTTGAAACCTGTTCAACCCTTTTTTAGTCCTATTCCCACTAGAAAAATAGCCTCTGGAGTTTAAGTAGTCATGCAAAATAAATTTCCTAGTGAAGATAGGCAAGAGGCAATAGGCAAAAGCTTTATCGAAATGTATAATTAATTTTGCTTAGGTACTTATGACTAAAATTGTCATCATCGGTGCGGGAATAGTGGGGGCCACCATTGCCTACGAATTAAGCGCCATCGAAGGATTAGAAATTACCCTCATCGATGAAAAAAAACCAGGACAAGGAGCAACTGGGGCAGCCCTAGGGATTTTAATGGGGATTATCAGCCATAAAACTAAAGGTAGAGCCTGGAAACTGCGGCAAGAAAGTTTAAAACGTTACGAAACCCTCCTTCCTGAGCTAGAATCCCTCACCGGACTGACTATTCCCTGTCACCGTGATGGTATTGTCCTACTGCGATCAAGTGCCGAAGACGAAGAAAATTGGCGCAAGTTAGCCCAAATACGCCAAGAACAGGGATATTGTCTAGAAATCTGGGATAAAGAGACTTTAACCCAAAAATGTCCCCAAGTGGCCAGCGATCATCTCCAGGGTGCTATCTATTCTCCCAGTGATCGTCAAATTAACCCGGCCGCGCTCACGGAGGCTCTCGTCGATGCTGCGGCAAGAAGGGGGGTAAAATGTCAATTTTGGGTAAAAGTTGAAAATTTCGGGAAGATAGAGCTTCAAGGCTCTAATTTGAGGCAATGCACCCATATTTATAGTTCTAATGGTATAGAGGAAACCGACTTTTTGATTCTTTGTGCGGGAATCGGTTCTACTGCTTTAACCGCAACTCTTAGCCATCCAGTGGAAATCCGACCGGTTTTAGGGCAAGCTTTGCAGATAAAATTGACGCAACCTTTAGAAAGTTCCGATTTTAAGCCGATTTTAACGGGAAATGACCTGCATATTCTGCCTTTGGCCGGAGCGGAATACTGGATTGGGGCAACGGTGGAATTTATGGACGAAAAGGGCGAAATTATCCCCGATACTGCCCTATTAGAGCAAGTGTATCAACAGGCGATCGCTTTTTGTCCCTCTTTGGCCGCGGGTGCGATCGTGCGTACTTGGTCCGGTAAGCGACCGCGACCGGAGAAAAAATCCGCTCCCATCATCGAATATTTGCCCGGATACGATAACGTTATTCTGGCCACGGGACACTACCGCAACGGGGTTTTATTAGCCCCCGCTACCGCTAAAATGGTCAGGGAAATGTTAAGTGGTAATTTAGGTTTTGCTGAAAAAGTTTGTTGATGGAGTTAGGAGTCGGTCGTCAGTATTCTCCGAGTCAGGAGATTATTTTTACCCTCTCCCCTCTCTACAATAATTACTCGCAGCCAGAAATACGTTGGGTTAACATCATACTTTGTGCTTTTTGTCAAAAAAACTTTTTTTTTGCAATAAAACTACATAAAAAAAAGATCATCATTGCTGGTGAAATTGACTGATTTACCCGTCTTAATTAGGATCACCTTCTAGGTGTGGCAAGGGTTTCAACCATTGCTGCCCAAAAAAGCACAGAATATCCCATTATGAAATTCAGTAAAATCGCTGTAACCATCATAACATCGTTGTTAAATAAAAATCTTTCTCAATTAATTCTTAAGAATTTATAAATATTGCGGAATGTTAATTTAAATATTCTCAAGTTTTTGCAGTCAATAAATAATTTTTACTTATCTTTGTCGGAAAATAGAACTCCTGCAAAAATCCAACATCTACCATTGGGTTAGGAGTCAGTATTTAGGGTCTGCTGAAAAAGTTTTTCGGTGGGGGTTGGGGGTTGGGGGATGGGGGATGGGGGATGGGGGATGGGTTTTACCGATTTTCAGGTGGTCAACTACCTAATTTTCAGGGAAAAAGTACCTGAATTTTCCCCCTGAT
>NZ_JADBSA010000033.1:0-2712 GCF_020246945.1 Microcystis sp. M113S1
TAACTGCGTTTAAAAAGTCTAATTCTTCTTGTTTTTTCCAATCAGTTATCATTGAAGAAGTTTGAGCATATCCTACTCTTTCTTGCTTTTCGTGCCATGCTTGTGTTCGTTCGTGGAGAGCTTTGTTGTAAACTAATCTTACACAGCCCAAAGTGCGCCGCAATAGCGACTCTTGTTCGAGTGTGGGGTAAAATCGGTAAGAATAGGCTTTTTCCATGTCTCACATTTTAGCATATATCGTGTAAATGCGCTAGTATTTAACGGTAAAGCCGTCGTAGAACGACGGGGTTTCAGACCCAAAATTTTCGATGACCCTAGATATTATCCCCGAAGGCGAAGAACGCGAAGTGGAAGCTGTCAGTAGTGCCGCCATTGATGGTGCGCCGATCGCCTATATTGTCGTCTTAGCGGCCATTGTCACTACCCTTTCTTTTATTCCCTTCTCCATTGTCCTCGCTTCCGGCGGTAGTATGCCCCTCAGTCAAGCGGTTTTTCCCCTCTTGGGTTGGTTACTCGGCCCGAGCGCTGGAGCGATCGCTAGTGGCATTGGGTCCTTAATTGGGGCTTTCCTTGCCCCCTACACGGCAGGAATTCCCGCTATTTCGGTCTTTGGGGCAATTATATCCAGTTTTGTGGCGGGAACGATGGTTTTAGGCAAAAAACGCCGTTATTGGTGGTTAGGATTAACATTAATTTTTCTGATTCCCCTGTTTATCTACGCTAACCGGGCGATCGGACTGAACGGCATTTCGCCACGAATCTTTATCGCTGGGGCTTTCGTCGATTGGTCAGCTTTGGTATTATTTATCCTACCAACCCGGACTCTTTTTACCCATTGGATCAAAGGTAGCAATTTAGCCCTAGTAGCGGCGGGAATTTTTGGCGGGACTTGGACCGCCAGCGGCCTCTCCCATTTAGGGGCCGTCGCCATTACCTACTCGATTTTTAACTGGCCCGAAGAAGTCTGGATCGCTTTAATTCCGATCATTCCTGTAGAAAATCTGATTCGTTCCCTCGTCGGTATGGTGATCGGTTGTGGTGTGATTGCCGGTTTACGGGCGATCGGTCTGGTTAAATCAAGAGAGGCGATCTACTAAGCAGGGTCTGCTGAAAAAGTTTTTCGGTGGGGGTTGGGGGTTGGGGGTTGGGGGTTGGGGTGTGGGGTGTGGGGTGTAGGGTTTTAACCATTTTGAGGGGGTCAATTACCTAATTTTCAGGGAAAAAGTCACTGAATTTTCCCCCTGATCACTCCCATGCCTGGTACTTTTTGATTGACAAAAAGTCTAAAAGTCTTACCCAACAAGGTTTTTAGATTTATTCAGCAGCTCCTAAGTAGGAAGTTTTCCTTTTGGGGGGTCGGGTGTCGGGACGGACGCAAAGGCAAGAATTGCCCCGTTGCGTCCAACCCCGCAGGAAAAAAAGAGAACTAGCGTTTTAGCCAACTCATCATCGCTCGTAGATCTTGGCCGACTTCTTCGATCGAATGTTCTGCCTCTTGACGACGCATAGCGGTGAACCCCGGTTTACCTGCTTGATTTTCGAGGACAAACTCTCTGGCGAATTGTCCCGATTGAATTTCCCCGAGGATTTTCCGCATTTCGGCCTTAGTCGCTTCCGTCACCACCCGCGGACCGCGAGTGTAGTCACCGTACTCGGCTGTATTGGAAATACTATCGCGCATTTTGGCTAAACCGCCCTCGACGATCAGATCGACGATCAGTTTTACCTCGTGTAAACACTCAAAATAGGCTAATTCGGGCTGATAACCAGCTTCCACGAGGGTTTCAAAGCCAGCTTTAATTAAAGCACTTAAACCGCCGCATAATACTGCCTGTTCGCCAAAAAGGTCGGTTTCTGTTTCCTCGCGGAAAGTGGTTTCCAAAACCCCAGCCCGAGTGCCACCGATACCTTTAGCGTAGGCCATCGCCCGCTCGCGTGCTTGGCCGGTAGCATCTTGATAGACGGCGAATAAACAGGGGACTCCTTGACCTTGTTCGTAGGTACGACGGACGAGATGGCCCGGTCCTTTGGGTGCGACCATAACCACATCGACATTATCCGGGGGAACCACTTGACCAAAATGAATATTAAAGCCGTGGGCAAAAGATAACACCTTGCCTGCGCTTAAATTCGGGGCAATTTCGTTGAGATAAATCGTTTTCTGCACTTCATCCGGTAAGAGGATCATGATCCAGTCGGCAATTTTAGCGGCTTCGGCCACATCATAAACCGGAATACCGGCTTCTTTGGCTTTGATTGCCGATTTACTGCCGGGATATAGACCAACAATCACATTAACGCCACTATCCTTGAGATTTAATGCGTGGGCATGACCTTGGGAACCATAACCAATAATAGCGATCGTTTTTCCCGCTAATAAATCTAAATTGGCATCCTCATCATAGTACATTCGTGCCATCGAAATCGCTCCTTAACTTCTTTTGTCACTGTGCAAACTCCTAATTATACGGGAAAATCACGCCCGTCAGAAGCATTTGATCGCCGGTTTCCTGGAGTCAGGAAAAAATAGTGCCTAGAAAAATTGAAATTTTCTCTAGATAATTGGGTATTCTAACTAGGGTTTGCTGAATAAATCTAAAAACCTTGTTGGGTAAGACTTTTAGACTTTTTGTCAATCAAAAAGTACCAGGCATGGGAGTGATCAGGGGGAAAATTCAGGTACTTTTTCCCTGAAAATTAGGTAGTTGACCA
>NZ_JADBSA010000330.1:0-3260 GCF_020246945.1 Microcystis sp. M113S1
ATCACTAATAGCCTTAGCTAAATTATGATTGCGTACCATGCCTTTGACATTGAGATTTTCTACCGCAATAACTTGGTTTTCGTTAACTATCTTACGGGATAGCTTGTGGAGAAAATCCTCACGACATCTTGAGATTTTAGAATGGACTTTAGCTACTTTACGTCTAGCTTTTTGACGGTTGTTACTTCCCTTCTTTTTACGCGATAGCTTTTGTTGTTTCCGTTTTAGATTGCGTTGATGTTTAGCAAAATGTTTAGGGTTATTATATTTACTACCATTACTGGTAATACAAAAATGAGTTAATCCTAAATCAATTCCTATTGCTTTTCCATCTATCCCCCCGCCTTCGGCACCCGCCTTATCAAGCAGGGCAGGGGGGGATTGCCCATCATCAACTAAAATAGAAGCGTAGTATTTACCGTCTGGGTTTTTTGAGATAGTAACGGTTTTAATTGTTCCTTCAAATTTCCTGTGACGAACACAATAAACTAATCCAATTTTAGGAAGCTTTAGATAATCCCCCTCAAATTTGACATTAGCTGGATAGCTAATTGATTGCTTACCATGTTTAGATTTGAATCTTGGTAATCTAGCTCGTTTTTCAAAAAATTTTGATAAGCTTGCGATAAGTTCAAAGCGACAACCTGTAAACACTGAGAATAAGCATCTGTCAACCACTCATATTCTTTTTTGAGACTGGGCAATAGTCCCTGAATATAGTTTCTTGTCAGTCCTTTTCCTGTGGTTTTATAGGTTTCTTTGCATAAATTCAGGGAATAATTCCAAAACCAACGACAACAACCAAAGCTTTTTGCTAAGGCTATTTCTTGCTCGGTATTAGGCTTAAGTCTGAATTTGTACGCTTTGTACATAAGAGTTATCAAGAAACTAAAACTATGATAACATAGTTTTAGAGGAATTGTCTATATACAAATTCAGCATTCATCCCTGTTGGTGAGCTTGTCAAACCATCGCGCTAAGCGCGAGGGACTTCTGCTGACACTAAGTTAAATCGCCATTTTTAGGAAGTTATCAGCACAGATGAATCAAGATTTTCCCCATATTTCCGTTTTGAGTCAAGAATTAATCGCCGGCTTAAATATTCAACCCGGGGGGCATTATCTTGATCTTACCCTAGGCGGTGGTGGACACAGCCGCTTGATTTTAGAAGCCTATCCCGAAACAATAGTAACCGCCATCGATCGCGATCAAAGCGCCCTAGAAGCCGCTAAAATTAGTCTCGCCCCCTATCTAGATAGCCGTTTAACCCTCTGGTGGGGCAACTTCGCCGATTATAATGGACAAAATAGCAGTTTTGATGGCATTATCGCCGATTTAGGAGTCAGTTCTCCCCAATTCGATCAGAGCGAGCGCGGCTTTAGTTTTCGCCAGACGGCAGCCTTAGATATGCGGATGGATCGCTGTCAATCCCTGACGGCAGCTGATATTATTAACCATTGGCAGGAAAAAGAATTAGCGGATCTTTTTTATCAATACGGAGAAGAACGTTTATCTCGTCCTATTGCTCGCTCGATCGTCCAAAAACGTCCTTTTACTACCACTACTGAATTAGCGGCTGTCATCGCTAGTTCTGTCCCCGCTAGTTACCGTTATGGACGTATTCATCCGGCAACGCGGGTTTTTCAATCCCTACGCATCGCTGTTAATCAAGAATTAGATTCTCTCCAACAATTGTTAAATCAAGCCCCCCACTGGCTAAAATCCGGGGGAATTATCGCTATGATCAGTTTTCATAGTCTAGAAGACCGTCTGATCAAGTATGGCTTTCGCGAAGATAATTCGTTGAAAATTATCACGAAAAAGCCGATTATTCCCAGCCGAGAAGAACAAGCCAAAAATCCCCGTTCTCGTTCGGCTAAACTAAGAATAGCCCAAAGGTTGTAGTAAAGTAAAAACCAAGAAAGAAAGCCAGTATTTATTCTTGAAAATTATTGACTAAAATAACGCAATCCCTTTACCAATCTTTCTACTGCCGCTAAAGCCGTTTCTGGAGATAAAGCGCCGTAGGCAAGACGCAAATAACAGCCTTCTGTTATACCAAAAGTTGAACCGGGTAACACCGCCACCCGATGCTGCTCAATTAAGCTTTTAACTAACTGAAAATCATTCTTGTCTGTGGGAATTTTCAGGAAGAAATAAAAAGCACCTTCCGCAGTGGCAACATCACAGATATCGCCGATTGATTCTAGAGCATTCAGGCAAATTTCTCTAACTTGACTGATGGTTTTTAACTGTTCTAAAGGATAGCTTTTACCCACCTGCAACGCCCCTAGAGCTGCGTATTGCGAAACCACCGGCGGACAGATTAAAATAGTATCCTGAATCTTATTAATCGCCTCAGATAAATCTTCTGGTACTACCATATAACCAATGCGCCAACTGGCAAAACCGTAGGCTTTTGAGAGACTAAACAGGGAAATAGTCCAGGATTCACTACCAACAATTGCCGCCGGGGAAAAGTGCTGGGCATGGTTATAGGTAAAATACTCATAAGCTTCATCGTGAATGTGATAGATGCCCTTTTTTTGACAGATTCGATTGACTTCTCTGAGGGTATTTTCTGGATAAACTACTCCCGTGGGGTTATTAGGAGAAATCGTCACCACTGCCTTAGTTTTTTCTGTGATTGCCTCTTCAATGGCGGCTGGACGCAATTGATAATTTTTGTCTGTGGCGACCAAAATCACTTGACAATTAGCCATTTTTATGGCCATTTCATGATTGAAATAAAAGGGAGTGTTGAGAATAATTTCATCCCCCGGGGAAGTAATGGCTAAAATGGCATTCATAAAAGCCATATTACTGCCTGCCGTCACAAAAATTGCCTGTTTATCGCTGATTTCTACCCGATTATCTTCGGCTAGTTTTTGCCGAATTACTGCTAATAAGGGGGGAATTCCCGCCACAGATTGATATTGATGATTTTTGGGATTGGCTAAGAATAAAGATAGAGATTCGATCGCCTCCCGGGGTGGATCATAGGAAACAACCCCTTGACCTAGGGAAATAGTGCCAGGGTTCGCTTTAATTAACTGACCGACCACGGGAATAATCGGCGTTTGTACCCCGTCCATGCGGGAGAGAAGGTTTCTCATTCAATTGACACTCCCCGCTCTAAAGAGACGGGGATTCTTGGTTCACAGAGATTACTTGCGAAAGACAGAATTGCTTCTGAAAAAGTAGAGGTATTCTCTCCCCAAGCGTTTATTGGATCGAGCATCGAAGGTTCCGGTATGCCC
>NZ_JADBSA010000331.1:0-2517 GCF_020246945.1 Microcystis sp. M113S1
AATGCTCAAAAAGCAGTCTTTCTATCGGGAGCATGGGGTATTAGAAATGTTTTTCTATGACCCAGACTCCCATGATTTCTGGGGATTGGTGCGGGCCAATCAGCAAGAGGATTTTTTCCCGGTAACGGCCTTGAATTTTCCTTGGACTTCCCCAATCCTAGGGATTCGCTTTGAGATGTTTGAAGAGGGTTTAGAGGTCTTTTATCCCGATGGGGAACGATTTAAAGACCCTGAAACCCTCTTTGAGGAACGCAACCAAGCACAACAAGAACGCGACCAAGCACAACAAGAACGCGACCAAGCGCAACAGGAACGTGATCGCGCTTTTGCCCGATTACGGGAATTGGGCATTGACCCGACCGAGTTGTGATAATAATGAATTTAGGACTTACGCATTGACAGGACTGACCAAATATGAGGTATGGGTTTCAGGCATTTTAACGTGATTTTTTGATGACTTTTGAGCGATCGCTATCGTTGGGAAGTTAATCGCCAAAAGTCTGAAACGAACGATTTTCATTCATGCACATCATGGTCAATTTGTACAGTGCGTAAGTCCTATAATTAATCTTCAGCTTAAGGGGGATTAATTGTTGAAATAAATCCCAAAGTTATTAACTCAATCCTCCTGTTTTGACTTCTTCCCTTGAGATAGTTGGCGATTGAAGAAAGCGCCAAATCCCAATAAACCTAAGCCCAGAATTGTGCTAGGTTCAGGGACGGATTGGGATAGGGATATTGGTTGGGCAGTACCCGAAATTTCTCCAATCCGAAATCCTGCAATCGCACCCATATCTCGAACAACAAAATCAAGAGTGTTGATGCCTGCTTGAAACCCACTGTTAACGTTGAAACCCTTAAAAGAGGTAAAATTCCAACCACCAAGATTGTTAGGAATTGTCCCAATGCTAACTCCGTTAATTAAGATTTGATCGAGAAAATTGTCCGCAGCCCATGTACCCACGATCGAAGCTGTACTTGGGTTGAGTCCAGTTAGGTCGAAAGTTGTCCTGAAGGTTCGGGTGACATTTGCGGGTTGACCATCAGCTTGTTGCCAAATCCAGCGAGAGGTTGAAGTATTAGCAACGTAACTACTAGGTATATTAGCCTGATTAATGACAATTCCAGCACCTGAAGGACTCACAATACTGTAATGAGGATCAGATGCACCATCACTAAGGGATGCACCAAGACTATCCACACCAGTTGCAAAAAGACCTGGAATAGAAGCTGCCTGTGCAGCACTTCCTCCCACAAGAATGATAAGTGCTACCCCCCCCCGACGGATTTTTTGATAAGTTTTGCTAATAACATAAGCGCATACCTCTTAAAAAATGTGGTTCTGCCTGATTTATAATGTTTAATTCTGTAGATTTGAAACTCTTGCCGTTAACTTTATCAAATCTTAACAATCCTCTAATAAATTTATCAAATCTTAACAATACTCTAAGTTACTTATAAAAATAAAGGTATGTTAGCGACAGCGTAACACGCCCTACTTATCGCTCTCTTCTGTCAAAGGCAGAAGCACTATCTTCTTCATGAATCGGCAAAATTCACTAAAATAGCAATAGACCAAATCAGAGAGAAAAAATTAGCTATGACAACTACATCCGAAGACGTATGGCGACTCTTAGCCGAATTAGCGACTGCTCAAAAAGAAACTGACAAACAACTGAAGGAGACTGACCTACTATTGAAGGAAGTTAGTCAGCAACAGAAGGAAAACGCCCAACAACAGAAGAAAACTGACAAACAACTCAAAGAATTAGGTCAGCAAATTGGGGGACTCGGTGCAAAATTCGGCAGCTTTACCGAAGGACTTGCCCTCCCTTCAATGGAAAAGATTCTCAGACAAAGCTTTGGTATGGAAGTTGTTAGTCCTAGTGTGCGAGTCAGTAAAGATGGAAAACACCTAGAAATTGATGTTCTTGCCTATACCAATGGTGAGCTAAATACTGCTTATATCGTCGAGGTTAAAAGTCATGCCAGAGAGGAGTCTATTTCACAATTAAAAAGTATTTTGCAACGGTTTCGCAGCTTTTTCCCTGAACACAAAGATAAAAAACTCTATGGCATATTAGCGGCGGTTCATTTATCATCAGAATTACGGGAAAAAATTCTGCAAGAAGGGTTTTATGTGGCTCGGATTCATGACCAAGTATTTGAATTGGATATTCCCGATAATTTTCAACCTCGACTTTATTAAAAATTTAGATGTAATCCTAAATCCTGTTATTAAAAACTGATTATTTATTCCCCCTTTCGCCGTTCGGCGGTTCGACCGACCTCACCGTCGAAGCCTTTTGCCTGTCCTGATATGTAGCCTATACTCAACGGATTTAGTACAAGGCAAAGTCGTCCTTTTAGGACAGAGTTTCAAACCGAGGATTTGCGATGATACAATAAAGTTAGGCCAAAATGCGATCGCAAGAGATAAAGCATGGTTCAAGCACCCATCGAACCCCAACTTTTCTATCCTGACTCCGACGGTAAACCTATGGCCGACAACACAGT
>NZ_JADBSA010000332.1:0-5614 GCF_020246945.1 Microcystis sp. M113S1
GCTTGGGGAGTAGTCCCTAAGAGTGCTTGCCTTGTAGGTGTAGTCGGACTAGACATGAAGCTGTAAGACCAAAATTAGCTTTGCTAGTAGAGGCAGGATTCAGCCCAAGAATCTCCGCACTTTTAGGGCGGAGAGTGTCAACTAACGGCCAAGGAGAGATTCAGGTTATCGAAAATTTGGGTTGGAAAACCCCGCCCCTTTTAGGGCGGCTTTGTGTTAGAATCTTACTGGTCTAAAAAACCCCCCTATCATAAATACGACCGAATAAATATGCTAGGTTGAAATGCCTGCAACGGGTTGACGATGAGTAAGGGGAAGCTGACGGCCGCTGGGAACTCCATGCTAGAGGCAAAACATACCTTGTGTCGGTATGTATAAACCCAAATTAAATTAGTCGCCGGAGGGCATTCGGAGACTTTAAATGGACGTGGAGAAAGTGTCAGACTTAAGCAATTAAGCGTTTTTCGCTATCTGCGTCAACCCCATTCGGCGACTACCCTAAAAAAGTAGCGTGGTGAGGAATCAGCGTCCGTTTACGGCGGTGAGGATGTCAAAATAGAGAATGCTGTCTTTACAGGTTAAATCTTTTTCGAGAAACCCCATGGCAAAAAAATCGATGGTAGAACGCGAGAAAAAACGCGCTCGTCTCAGACAAAAATACGAAGCTAAACGGATGGAACTAAAAGAACAATTCCGTACCGCCGAAGATTTTGAAGAAAAACTGGCAATTCACCAAAAATTACAGGAATTACCCCGCAATAGCGCCCCCAGTCGTCACCGCAACCGTTGTTTAACGACCGGCAGACCGAGAGGATACTATCGCGATTTTGGTTTATCCCGCAACGTTTTACGCGAATGGGCCCACCAAGGTCTTTTACCCGGTGTGGTCAAGTCTAGCTGGTAGTCAGAAACAATATCTAGGGAAAATACCGTGATAGAGGCGTGGTTTTTGCGTCTCTATTACTGTTTTTAAGCAATTTTAGCGATAAAAAAACCCTCGATCGAGCGATCGAGAGTTAACCATGAACAGAAAATTTACCTAGACTACAGTAGCAGCTTTACGGGCAGCGGCGGCCTCATCGGGATGAATACCGAGACGGGTGAGATTGAGACGACCTTTACTATCGATCTCCCGTACCTTGACTAACACCTCATCCCCCACGGCCACTTCATCCTCCACCTTACCGACGCGTCCCTCGGCCAATTGGGAAATATGGATCATTCCCTCTTTTCCTGGCAAAACTTCCACAAAAGCACCGATTTGGATAATGCGAGTCACGCGACCGAGATAAACCTCACCCTCATTGAGTTTGCGGGTCATATTGTAGATCAGTCGTTTAGCTTTTTCGGCCTGTTCCCCATCGGTGGAGGAAATAGTGACAGTACCATCGTCATCGATATCGATTTTCGTGCCGGTCTGTTCAGTAATCCCTTTAACCGTCTTACCACCCGGCCCGATTACTAACCCGATCAGATCTGGATCGATCTTGATCGTCAATAACCGGGGTGCGTGGGGAGATAATTCCGTGCGCGGTTTTTCTAGGGTCGCTAACATCTTCTCTAGGATATGTTTGCGGGCCGGTAAAGCTTGTTCGATCGCCTTGGCCACCACTTCCATGCTTAAACCGGGGATTTTCATATCCATCTGGAGAGCGGTGATGCCAGAATCCGTGCCAGCCACCTTAAAGTCCATATCTCCCAGAAAATCCTCGATACCCTGGATATCGGTCAAAATCCGCACTTCTTCCCCTTCTTTAATTAAACCCATGGCCGCACCGCTAACGGGTTTTTTCAGGGGAACACCGGCATCCATCAGCGCCAGGGTAGAACCGCACACGGAACCCATGGAGGTGGAACCATTAGAAGAGAGGACTTCCGACACTACCCGCAGCACATAGGGAAATTCCTCTTGGGGGGGAAGGACAGGTACGATCGCCCTTTCCGCTAAAGCACCGTGACCAATTTCTCGACGGCCGGGAGAACGCATGGGACGGGTTTCACCGACGGAAAAGGGGGGGAAATTGTAGTGATGCAGATAGCGTTTTTCGTCTTCGGGATGGAGATCGTCGCCCAAATCCTGAGCATCACCGGGGGTGCCAAGGGTGGCGATCGAAAGCACTTGGGTTAAACCGCGATTAAACAGACCGCTACCGTGAACCCGACGGGGTAAAACTCCCACCCGGCAAGAAATCGGGCGTACTTCGTCCAGTTGGCGACCATCAACCCGCACCCCATCCTCAATAATTTGGGCGCGCATCAGTTTTTTGGTCAGATCCTTAAAGAGATTACCGATTAACTTCGGTTCTTCCAGCGTTGGAGCTTTTAAGGTATCTTCATCGGGGAGAGCGGTTATAGTTTCCTTGAGCCGATTTTCGATCGCCGCTAATTTCTCATCCCGTTCGGTTTTGCTGAGGGTAAACTGACAGAGAATCTGTTTAATTTCCTCTTTAGCTTGTTCTTTTAGGAAATTCTGCACGGTTTCGTTTACTGCCGGCGCTTCTCGGGTGACGAGGGGAATACCCAACTGATCGATCAATTCCCGTTGAGCGCTGATCAGGTCGCGCACTGCTTCATAACCAAAATCGATCGCCTCAATAATATCCCGTTCCGGTAACTGATTGGCTCCCGCTTCGATCATCACCACCCCTTCGGGACTACCGGCCACCACTAGATCCAATTCTCCGTTATGGATTTCCTTGTAGGTGGGATTGATGATAAATTCATCCCCTAGTAAACCGACGCGTACCGCTGCCATCGGACCTTGGAAGGGAATCCCCGCCAGCATAACTGCCACGGAAGCCCCGGTAACGGCCAAAACATCCGGGGGGACTTCCTCGTCCATTGAGAGGGTCGTAGCGACCACTTGGATATCATCCCGCAGCCAACTGGGGAATAGAGGCCGCAGGGGGCGATCGATCAAACGACCGGTCAGAATCGCTTTTTCCGGGGGACGACCTTCACGACGCAAAAATCCTCCCGGGATGCGCCCAGCGGCGTATAATCTTTCTTCGTAGTCAACGGTCAAGGGCAGGAAATCTACTCCTTCTCTGGCTTTGGCTGTGGTTGCTGTCACTAAAACCGCCGTTTCTCCCGATTGGATCAGAACACTACCGCCAGCTTGGGGGGCTAAAAGCCCTATTTTTAGTCGAATATCCCTGCCATCAAAGGATATTGACTTGTCAAACTCTTCCATGTAAAGTTATATTCCTTTCTTTCACTTTTCTCTGTGCTGTGGCAATCCTAGCATTTTTTGTCCCCCTTTCTGCCAGGTTTAGTATTCAGTGATCAGTTATCAGTGATCAGTTATCAGCTTTTTTCTCCCTGCTCCCCCGCAACGCGCACGAAGTGGTCTCCCAACTACCCAACTACCCCACTACCCCACTGATAACTGGTTACTGCTCACTGATAACTGAAAATACTCCCCACTACCCCACTGATAACTGGTTACTGCTCACTGATAACTGAAAATACTCCCCATACCCCACTTCCCTGCTTTTAAACAGAATTTAAGATTACTTGCTCAAACCGGCCAAAAAATGATAGTTTTAGATATAGGAATAATCTGGTTAAGAAAAAAATGTCTTCCCTTGCCGCTTGCTGGCCCAAAAATATTTCTAAGTATTAGCAGAACTGACTGACTGTCAGCAGTTGAGCGGGATTTTTCCTAGCTCGAAGAACTCCGGACAAAGAAAATTAAGACAATTAAAAGGATTGCGTCTCTATTATCTGTCAGACGCTTCTAATCCAGTGAATTTGCGGGTTATCTTCAAATTAACCCCGTTTAACCCTATTTGTGGCTATCGATTATGGCTGAAAGTTATTTACTAGACAAACTGCAATCTGTAGAACAGACCTACAAAGAATTAACCCGTCGTCTAGCGGATCCCGATGTCACCGGTAATCCGGGTGAATTGCATCGTCTGGCCAAATCCCGCGCTTCCCTAGAGGAAACGGTCAACACCTACGAAATTTGGCAAAAAAGTCAAGAGGATTTAATCGGTGCGAAACAAATCTTCAAAGAATCCGCCAGTGATCCCGAATTACGGGAAATGGCCGCCCTAGAAGTGGCAGAATTGGAGGAAAAAATCGCCACTTTGGAAGACCAATTAACAATTCTGCTGCTGCCCCGGGATCCCCTCGATGAAAAGAATATCATGCTAGAAATTCGCGCTGGGACCGGAGGTGATGAGGCCAGTATTTGGGCGGGGGATTTAGTGCGTTTGTACTCAAAATATGCCGAAACTCAAAACTGGAAAGTTAGCCTTTTGAGTGAATCTCCGGCGGATATGGGAGGATTTAAAGAGGCAATTTTAGAGATTAAAGGCGATAACGTCTATAGTAAGCTGAAATTTGAGGCGGGAGTCCATCGGGTGCAGCGGGTTCCTCTGACGGAAGCGAGTGGTCGCGTCCACACTTCCACCGCTACCGTGGCAATTATGCCAGAAGTGGACGATGTGGAAGTGCATATCGATCCCAAGGATATTGAGTTAACCACGGCTAGATCCGGGGGCGCAGGCGGTCAAAATGTCAATAAAGTGGAAACTGCGGTCGATTTAATCCATAAACCCACGGGAATCAGGGTTTTTTGCACCGAAGAGCGATCGCAATTGCAAAACCGGGAACGGGCCATGCAGATTCTCCGGGCGAAACTGTACGATATGAAGTTACAGGAACAACAGGAAGCGGTTAGTTCCATGCGACGCTCTCAGGTGGGAACCGGTTCGCGATCGGAAAAAATTCGCACCTATAACTATAAGGATAATCGTCTCACCGATCATCGCTTAAATCAGAATTTTTCCCTCGATCGCATTTTAGACGGCGATATCGAAGAGGTGCTCCAATCCTGTATCGCCAAGGATCAACAGGAAAAACTGGCAGAATTAGCCGCTGCCCAAGAGACAGCCTAATCAGGACACTCCGAGACTCCGAGACTCCGAGATTATTTTTATTTATCCCCCCCGCTCCCTTCTCCCCAACCCGCAACAGCCAAACCCCTTGCTACTTTTTGGCTTTAGACCTCTCGCATAATTAATTTTTGAGGAGTCAAAAACGGCAAAAATAAGGATTAAATGTCCTAAAATCTGTGAATAGACCATTTAATTGCTTATTATTCATTCTTAATTCTCCTGACTACTGACGACCGGCTCCTAACCCTAACAACAATTTTGGCGTTGTCAGATAAAGAGATGAGAAGGCAAAATAGATAGAAACTCAATCAAGGAAAAAAACGATGAAATGTCCAGAATGTAAAAGTGACCACATCCATAAAAATGGTCATCGTGGTCAAAAACAAAACTATATATGTGTAAACTGTGGTCGTCAGTTCACAGTTCACAGTTCACAGTTCACAGTTCTCAGTTCATCGATAGCTATGAAACCAAGAGCTATAGCGATGATGTGAAGCGCACCTGTCTGAAAATGTATGTAAATGGCCTGGGATTTCGAGGCATTGAGAGAGTAACGGGAGTCTCACGAACAACCATTATGGATTGGGTCAAACAAGTGGGAAAACTGCTGCCTGATTCCTATAATCCAGAAACGATTCCAGAAGTGGGAGAACTAGACGAATTAGAGACCTTTGTTGGTCAAAAAAAGAACAAAATCTGGATAGGGA
>NZ_JADBSA010000333.1:0-6515 GCF_020246945.1 Microcystis sp. M113S1
CACGCCAGATTATTTCATCTACGATCCTTTTGATGGCAATTCTTTACAAGGATGGCATTTAGGAGCAGACCAACGCTACCATTCTTTAGAACGAAACGAGCGCGGCTGGTTATGGTGCGAAACCTTAGGCTATTGGTTGGGGACTTGGGAGGGGACTATTGACCGAGAAACGGCAATTTGGGCGAGATTTTATGACCCGGAAGGCAATTTAATCCCCTTGCCAGAAGAAGCGGCACAAGAGCAAGCGGCCGCAGCACAGGAGCAAGCGGCCGCAGCACAGGAGCAAGCGGCCGCAGCACAGGAGCAAGCGGCCGCAGCACAGGAGCAAGCGGCCGCAGCACAGGAGCAATTAAATGCTACTCAGCAAGCTCTGGAAACGGAAAGACAGCGTTCTCAACAGCTGGCGGCTCGTTTGCGAGAAATGGGGATAGAGCTATAGTATAGCTGTATTTGTTTAGGTGAGGAGGTAAACTACTGGTGTTCCTCCTCGCTTAAAGTCGGTTAATTTCTCCTTTCACGGTTGAGGGATCCTGCAATCCCAGTGTATTTGAAATCTAGCTCGACACCTGTTTGCTGCTGTGATTACCTTTTGACCAGTGGGTAATTATTGATCAGAGTTTTCTTTTATTCTTCCTTAAACAGTAAACAGTGAACTGAAAACTCACATCTGATAACTGATGCCTTTCTCGGAGTCTCAACTAGGAAATTTATTTGGCACGACTACTTATACTTATATGTCTAATCTATCTTTGGGAGCGCAACCTCCCCTCGAATTTATCCCCCCTGACCTTAATCCCTTGCTTTTAAAGGGATGTCAAATCTTTTTACCTCTTTGGTTACAAACTCAAACCAACTTAAGAGAAATTTCCGCCGCCAATCTAGAAACTTTAATCACATTTTATCAAAAAAGTCAAGAGAAAAAAGTCCGTTTACTGCTTGCTTTCCGTCATCCCAGTATTAACGATCCCTACTGTATGGCCTATCTTTTATGGAAATTAGTACCCAAAAAAGCCCAAGAGTTAGGAATAAAATTAAACACTCCAATTCACGCTCATTTTATGTATGATCGAGGGATTCCTTTATGGGCTGGAGAAAGGGTAGGATGGTTATATTCTAAGTTAGGTGGCACACCAATTCAACGGGGAAAAGCCGATTTAATCGGATTGCGATCGGCTCGTCGTTTATTATTAGAAGGAGATTATCCTTTAGCCGCTGCTCCGGAAGGGGCAACTAACGGACATAATGAGCTTGTTAGTGCTATTGAACCGGGTATTTCTCAATTGGCTTTTTGGGGTGTGGATGATGTCAAAAAAGCTAAACAACAGCAAGAAGTAATTATTTTACCTATTGGTATTCAGTATTTTTATCTGACTCCAGTGTGGCAAAAAATCGAGCAAATTTTAACTAATTTAGAAACCGATAGCGGTTTAGAATCAATCCCGAATTCATCCCTAGAAGAAAAGGTTTTATACGAGCGTCTTTTTCGGTTAGGAGAAAGATTATTATCTTTAATGGAGGATTTTTATCGAGATTTCTACTATCAATCTTTGCCTGTAGTACCTGCCAATGGCGATGATCCAAACGAAACCCTAGCCAAACGTTTAGCCAATTTATTAGATGTGGCCCTACAAACCGTAGAAAAGTATTTTAATGTTTCTCCTAATGGTAATGTAATCGATCGCTGTCGTCGTTTGGAACAAGCAGGATGGGAACGTATTTATCGCCAAGAATTAAAACCCACTCACTCTATTTCTCCCCTTGAATTAGGATTAGCTGATCGCCTGGCTGATGAAGCTAATTTAAAAATGTGGCACATGAGAATTGTCGAAAGTTTCGTGTCAGTAACCGGTTATTATGTCAAAGAAAAACCCACCGTAGAAAGATTTGCCGAGACAATTTTATTACTCTGGGATTTAGTGACAAGAATTAAGGGAGGTAATCCCTTTTTTCGTCCCCAAATTGGTCAACAAAAAGCGATAATAACTATTGGTAAACCTATTTCTGTATCCGAGCGCTATGCCGATTATAAAAGCGATCGACGCTCGGCCGTAGCACAATTAACCCAAGATTTACAAACCAGTTTAGAAAGTTTAATTATTCATCAGTAGATAATTAGGGTTTGCTGAAAAAGTTTGTTGGTGGGGTTAGGAGTCAGTTATCAGATTTGAGTTATCATACTAAATCCGTTGAGCATAGGCTACTTATGAGGACAGGCACTCATGCAATAGGCAATAGGCAAAAGGGGGAATAAATAATCATTCTTTAATAACTGGATTTAGTAACAGTTATCAGTTCACTGATTACTGTTCACTGAGAAAACTCCCCAATTCCCACTCCCCAATTCCCACTTCCCACTTCCCCGGGAAAAACTTTTTCACCTAGCTCTAGTATAGGAGATAGTACGGAAATCTGGAAAAACTTAATACCGAAAACCCTACCCCGGTCAGAGAATATTTCATCTATCCTAAAAGTGTAGAGATAAACCAACATCTCTAGCGTTAAGAAAACTTCGGAGGTGAATTATATGGCACTTATACGTTGGGAACCTTTCAGAGAAGTAGAAAGCCTACAGAAAGAAATGAATCGCTTGTTTGACCGTCTTGTGCCGACTGATGCAGGCAATGGCGAGAAAATGGGGTTATCCTTCATCCCGGCGGCGGAAATAACCGAAACGCCAGAGGCAGTTCAGATTAAACTGGAAATACCTGGTATGGAGGCCAAAGACCTCAACCTAGAAGTAACAGCCGATAGTCTGACCATTAATGGTGAAAGGAAATCGGAAATTAAAACCGAAGAAGAAGGATTTACCCGCACTGAATTCCGTTATGGTAAATTCCATCGGGTTATTCCTCTACCAGTCCGGGTTGATAACAATAACGTGACTGCTGAATACAAAGATGGCATTCTCAATCTCACCCTCCCGAAAGCGGAAGAAGAAAAAAATAAAGTGGTGAAAGTGTCCATCAATCCTACCACTGCTCAATGATGTAGCACTCATCGTCTGGTCTTAAGCGAAAAAGTTAACCTAGTCCGATTAAACCAAAGCGGGAGTATGCTTTGATACTCCCGCTTTTAGCTTCCATCTGCCTAACCCTTTAATTTAAAACTTCTAACACTGCTTGGGGCGATAATTTATCTTTAAACCAGATAACCTGAGCGGGTAGATTTTGAAATTTAACTCCAGCTTTTTCTAGATTTAACCGTTCCGATACGGCTAAAATTAGATTATTTGCTTGGGCCGATTTAACCTGTAAAAATTTCTTTTGTAGGTATTCTGGTCGCCAATAACCAACAATTTCGAGGAGAAAAACGCGACCATCGGGATGCAATAAACGGAAATCGGGAATCATCACTCCTCCGGGTAAAGGCACTAAATCCACTTCCCTTTCTAGTTGCCATTCAGTTTTTAACTGTAACCAACGTTTAGCGAAAGATTCCTCTAACATACTATCGTAGGGTTTACCGGGGGAATAGTGGGACACCAGACCACAGTTATCCTCTAAATTGAACTGTTGTTTTTTAATAGTTCCTGTATAGGAATCTTTATACTGTAATTGTGCCTTCAGATTCCAGTGAGTAACATGGAGTAAGGCAGGAATTAATTTAGCGATTTCAATGCCATAACGACTATTAGCTTTAAATAAACTGGTTGGACCATCGATAGTAATAGTAAATCCCGTGTCGGCATCCCCTTCGATATAAGTCATTAAACGAAATAGTTTTAGATAGCGAAAGAGATATTTATATTCCCCTGGATCGTTGCGGTGGACGTTGATAATTAAATAACTGGCCCGATAAAAAATACCTTGAATTTGCGAGAGGTTAAAACGATGAATTAGGTTTTCGGGGGTAGGAGCATCAAATTGAGTGAGAATTTTATTCTCCGCTAAATCAGCATAGAGTCCTTTTTCTAGAGCCACTGGAAAAATTTCTTGATTTAATTCTTGGCTGAGTTGCTGGGCAATTTTCTCCAGAATTAGCGATCGATTTTGCGGAATAGGAACAAAGTTGGCCGCTTGTTCAAAAACTCTTTTTCTTAATTCCTGCGGTTCTAAGGGACTAATAATCTCAAAGGTGGCAAAATGATTGGTTAATAGGTGAGCAAATCCCCGTTTAATTTTATAATCGGGACTGTCTCCCTCCAAGATTAGGAGTTTTTGGCTTAATTCTCCCTTAGTTTGACCGATACTTTCCTGAAAACAGGTGATTTGTTCTTGAGCGATCGCCAGATAATCGGTCGCGAGCGGTAAGCGTTTGGGAATAATTGTCTCGCCATTTTGACGGGAAATCAATAAATCGGTCGGTAACATGGCAAGCTAGAGAAGAATAATCAGATGGGGAGAGGTGGGACGACAAGGAAAGGTCGAAACCCCAAAAATCCCCCGATTCTAACTATTTTGGTCGAGATAACGCTCTAAATCTTCGATCACACGGGTTAATTCTGCTTCTGTGGTTAAGCGTAGGCGATCGTCACGAACCGTTAACAAAACTTTAGCCGAAAAAGGACTCGGATAAATATTGGGATTACAAAACACTTCCAGAAACACATCACCAGTGTGCTGATATTCCAGCGGTTTTTGGGGTTGGGGTTTACCCCCACTAGCGGCATTACTGGCGATCGCTTTCAGGCGATCAAGTAAAATATTAATTTCCCTTTGCAAATCCAAGGCAGCACTGGGACTGAAACGAAAAGTAACGGAACCTTGCAAGAGATTAAGAGTTAAAGGAATCATGGAAAAAATCAGGTTAGGAGAAAGCCTGAAGTTAATTATATTGATTTCTGGAGATTTGGGGAAACGGGAGTATCTCATTTATGCAAGTGAGTAATTATACTTGTCCCTAAAACTGGTTTCTAGCAAGGCTTTCAAAATAGCTTGACATAAAACCTGATTTAGGGGTTACAAAGGTGAGATGCTCCCGGGGAAAGGGGAAACTGGGTGAAGTTACCTTGAATGTCGGATTGAAGGAACCCTTTTGTTTTACCGATGAGATGAAAATCCGACCAATATGGGACAGCGAAGCACAGCAATATCGGCGTACTGCTACGCAGTGCCTTCGGCATCGCACTAATGAGAAGATAAGGAATAGGTGGGTTGATTAGGAATTTTATTGAGGGTTTGACAATCCATTAAATATTGTTCAATGGCGGTTTTAAAAGCCTGTTCTAGTTCATCAACGGAAAGACCATCAAAAACAATAATATCTTCTGTGTTGATGACGCGACCAAAAAATAAGCGATCGCTTTCATCGTATTCAATCACAGCTTCATAGTCTTTGTATCGCATTAATCTACTCCTGCTTTAATTAGAAATTCACGAAGAGCTTTAATTTGGTATCTTTTTAGTTCTTTTTGGGGGTGAGGGGAATGAATGTTAAGGGAAATTTTGTTTAGGTCAAATCGAACTCTTGAGCCATCGCCTTGAGTAATTATACCTCCCAATGACTGAATTAAATTAACGACATCATCCCAAACGATGTTACGGCGGATGGGATCAACAAAAATAGCATCATAGGTTTTTCGCTATTTTTTGTTCATTCGCTAATTATAGCTTGATTACTAACTTAAGATTTTAACAATAAAAATGATCGTCTCTTCTTTACTCTAAATCAAAACAGCGATCGCCCTATTGCCCTTTACATCCGTCCTCATGATTTAACCAAAAAAGGGGCTTTTAACCCCTCTTAAAAATTGCGTTATAAGAGCGGCGTACTGCTACGCAGTGCCTTCGGCATCGCACTAGACCAAATCAGCGATCGCTCTCACTTCGATTGTGAAGCCGTTCCAAACTTTGATGACGTAAATCCACTTCGATCATGGCAATTAATTCATCAAATTTCAAGGTCACTAAATCTAATTTTCGGCAGACTTCTCGCCATCTAGCGATACTTTGAGTTCTCGTTTGTAGATCAGGAATACAAGATTGATCGGTCATCATAACCTGCAATTTTTTCTGGTTTCAGATAAATTTGCCGTCACGACATCGGCTGAGATTTGAGCTTGTTCGATGGTTTCCGCTAACAACTCTAGGATAGCAGAAGGAGCGATTGGATAGTATTCAGAGATTCTTAGGGTTAAAGTATGAAGACGAGAGTAAGGATTTCTTAATATTTCCAGACAATTCTCAATTTGTTCTAACTCTGGTAGTGTCTCCTCTGTTTCACCATGACGATCGAAAAGACTAAATTCGCTGTTTTTCGTTTCGGCAATCAGTTCTATGAGCCGTCTTTGTAAGCTAAAAATAGTGGTTAATACTAGGAGACAGTTTAGCCAAAAATCCAAAACTCCCTTCATTCGCTTGACTGTTTCTTATCGTACTGTATCATCTACAAGATTATCCTCGGGTCAATTTAAGAAATACAAAAACTGTCAGAAAAATCATCGAAAATTTTGGGTGGGAAACCCCGCCGTTCTAGGTTGGCTTTACGTTAGAATTAAAAAGACCGTCTCGAAAACCAAGTGGGCGGACAGCACCTTGAAAACTCGGCTTAGGGGGTTCCGTTCAGAAAAGCTTGTC
>NZ_JADBSA010000334.1:0-3112 GCF_020246945.1 Microcystis sp. M113S1
GTTCCAATTAATCTTAAGTCCTATTAGGGATTGAAACATTGGCTAGAGACTCTCTCCCTAACTCTCTCCCTAAGTTCCAATTAATCTTAAGTCCTATTAGGGATTGAAACCGTTGTAACCACCATTAACCTTTTTTGTTACCTCGTTCCAATTAATCTTAAGTCCTATTAGGGATTGAAACCTTCATAAGTATCTTCAGGAGCGAGAAAATAAAAAGGGTTCCAATTAATCTTAAGTCCTATTAGGGATTGAAACCGCTTTACCCACGCGATCGCACTCATACATGGACTGTTCCAATTAATCTTAAGTCCTATTAGGGATTGAAACATCTGCCTTTACGGAGGATGCAGGATCAGCGAAGGTTCCAATTAATCTTAAGTCCTATTAGGGATTGAAACAACAGGTTAATGGGCAACGCGCCCGGATTAGGGAGTGTTCCAATTAATCTTAAGTCCTATTAGGGATTGAAACAGGTTAATGGGCAACGCGCCCGGATTAGGATTAAAGTTCCAATTAATCTTAAGTCCTATTAGGGATTGAAACACTGCCCTGAACCGCAGGATCCAACAGTGAGGGTTCCAATTAATCTTAAGTCCTATTAGGGATTGAAACTCCGAAGTCGCTGGATGTGAGTAAGGCGATTGATAAGGTTCCAATTAATCTTAAGTCCTATTAGGGATTGAAACATTAGTCAGCTGTTCAAAACACAAAAGGACAAATCGTTCCAATTAATCTTAAGTCCTATTAGGGATTGAAACATTGCCACTCTCCCCGTAAGCTCCGCCGATAATTGTTCCAATTAATCTTAAGTCCTATTAGGGATTGAAACAATTACTTGATTCTTCTAGATAAATCTGGTAGGGGGTTCCAATTAATCTTAAGTCCTATTAGGGATTGAAACATGGCTTCGGCACAGACGGGCAAGACTGAGGCGGTGTTCCAATTAATCTTAAGTCCTATTAGGGATTGAAACCGCAACAGGAGGCGGGGCTTGGGGAATAGTCTTGTTCCAATTAATCTTAAGTCCTATTAGGGATTGAAACCGAACTTATCACAGTAACAAAATTATTATCCTCGAGTTCCAATTAATCTTAAGTCCTATTAGGGATTGAAACCTATTGCTGATGCTTCGGAAGTTCAGTGTAGTGTTCCAATTAATCTTAAGTCCTATTAGGGATTGAAACTTTTATTCCCCCAGCAAAAATAACAAGTTGTCGTGTTCCAATTAATCTTAAGTCCTATTAGGGATTGAAACTTTGCCCTCTCGTGAAAAAGCTACTAAGCTAAAAGGTTCCAATTAATCTTAAGTCCTATTAGGGATTGAAACGCCGGAGTTCCGTCAACACATCAGCAAAGTCAGGGTTCCAATTAATCTTAAGTCCTATTAGGGATTGAAACGCGTTTCTCCAATCGCTATTTCCGTCAGCAAAGGGTTCCAATTAATCTTAAGTCCTATTAGGGATTGAAACTTTTATTAATCGCATTTATTCAAACCAGACAAAACTGGTTCCAATTAATCTTAAGTCCTATTAGGGATTGAAACTTCTGGAGTAAGGGAAAATTCATCCTTAGATCCCGTTCTAATTAATCTTAAGTCCTATTAGGGATTGAAACGTTTATTTAAACTTGTCTGAGATTCGCGTTGATGGTTCCAATTAATCTTAAGTCCTATTAGGGATTGAAACTACGCTTACGCGGCCGCTACTGCTTTGGGGATTGTTCCAATTAATCTTAAGTCCTATTAGGGATTGAAACTGGTGATTTGGATAGCCCACCCTTCGGTGTTAGGTTCCAATTAATCTTAAGTCCTATTAGGGATTGAAACGGAATTGTTTCTATCAACGGCAAAGAATATATTGGTTCCAATTAATCTTAAGTCCTATTAGGGATTGAAACTACAAAAGGATTTTATCAGAAATGATCGTTTTTAATGTTCCAATTAATCTTAAGTCCTATTAGGGATTGAAACGGGTTATAAATCGTCGGGCTGGAGTGATTTTTTGTTGGTTCCAATTAATCTTAAGTCCTATTAGGGATTGAAACGATCTAATCACCCTTGAGGATTCCCAATGGGGATGCTTCAAGGTTCCAATTAATCTTAAGTCCTATTAGGGATTGAAACGCAAGGCAACGTGGACATTCCGGGGCAAGATGCCGTTCCAATTAATCTTAAGTCCTATTAGGGATTGAAACGTATTTGCTGGCAACCCACTGGCCAATGGCTGACGTTCCAATTAATCTTAAGCCCTATTAGGGATTGAAACTTCCGTCTAACCCAAAGTGCCAGCGATTGGAGTGATTGGGGGGAAAATTCAGGGACTTTTTCCCTGAAAATTAGGTAATTGACCAGATGAAAATCGCTAAAACCCTACACCCCACACCCCACACCCTACCCCCACGAAAAACTTTTTGCCGCAAATCCTACTTATGAGGACAGGCACTCATGCAAGAGGCACTGATGCAAAAGGGGGAATAAATAATCAGTCTTTAATAACTGGATTTAGTGTTATACGCTAGGGCGGATTCAAGCTCAGTCTGGTACATCTTCTAAGTGGAAAGGCTTATCCAATAAGGAGTTGTCCGTGCCAGATGGATAGAGGAACCGCCGTATTTAGATGCTGAACAGCTTATCTAAAAATCAAACTCGTCTAACCCCGGTTGTGAGGGAAAGCGACTGCGAGGAGATTTTTTCGACTTTCTCAAAAAAGCGGGGATAAATGCGGCCATAAAAAATCCAATTCCCAAAGAAAAAGCCAATAAAACACCGATAGGTACTTTAATTGACTCAAATTGTAGAAACTTTAAAGAAACTGGTTGGATATTTTGAATAGCAAAAACTGCCATGGTCATAATCCAGCCGCCGACAATAGCACTAGCTAAAAAATTACTAATTGTATTCATGCTTGTCCTCGCCATGTTTGTGGGAGATTTTTTCAGGTTTTGTAGGCTAATTTCGCAGTTAGCTCCCTATTAATAGTTACTAATTCTGTACGCAAACGTCGCACTTTGAATCAGCTTTGTACGCTTTGACCCGTACCGGGCTAACTACAAGCCTCTCTATCGGATTCTTGCTAAATGCAACCTCTCCGACTACCTTTCTCCCTATATTTAA
>NZ_JADBSA010000335.1:0-9201 GCF_020246945.1 Microcystis sp. M113S1
AGACTTTTTTTCCCTCAAAAAGTGCCGACCCTTGGAGTGATTGGGGGGAAAATTCAGGGACTTTTTCCCTGAAAATTAGGTAATTGACCACCTGAAAATGGGTAAAACCCCACACCCCACACCCCAACCCCCAACCCCCATCCCCCAACCCCCAACCCCCACCGAAAAACTTTTTCAGCAGACCCTATTTAGAAACTATTTAAACCAGTTAAGTGCATCGCGGTCAAGACAACTTTGATAAATCACAACCAAATCTAAAGAATGTCCAATACTTTTCTATCGATCGTTATCCCGATGCGTGAGGGATTTAGCGAACATTGGCTAGGAGAATTATTGAAAGTCAAGGGAGATATAGAATTTATTTTAGTTCATCCTCCCGGGGTCAAACCTTCGCCGGTGAATGATCCGCGCATGAAACAGATTGTCTGTGCTTTACGGGGTGAAATTATTCAAAGAAGTACAGGATTTTTAAATGCCAGAGGTACTTATATTCTCACAATCAATTGCGATGAATATTTACACCCGGAGATCGTCACCTTAGTCACAGAGTATTTTGACCGCTTTCCCAATAGTTGGGTATTACGATTAGCCAGATGTGAATTTCCCTACGGTGAACGAGAAAAATTAGAGAGTTCTTGGCCAACAATTCCCGATGTAAAAAGTTTAGCTATCTGTAGCAGAAGAGAGAATAATAGTAACTTATTTAAAGATAACAAATATTTATTAGAACTACCGATCGCTCCTTTAGATAATCCTTTTAATCCCCAAGTTTTTCTCAATCAACGTCGCGATCAAAATGGTCCCCATTTAGAAAATTTTGATAAAAAAGTTTGGAAAAGTGAACTTGTGCAAGTAGCGACGATAGAAATTACTAATCTCATGAACTTATTTGGTCCGATTAAATATATTCCTTTTTGGTGTTTAGATAGATTACTAGGTTTATATATTCAGGCTAAATATTTTGAAAAAGAGCGAGTAATCGGTCACTGGCTGCCGAATTATCCCGAACAAATACGAATTGAAGATAATCCTCCTGAATACCGAAGAACTTGGCGATTTTACTTTTTATCGGAAGTTATGTTATTAAGAAAATTCCCTCAGTATGGCTATCTTTGGAATCTAGCTATCTATCAATTTTTAGAACTGCCTGCTTGGATGATTAAATCTCTGAAACAAAAAATTATACCCAGTAAATCAGTCTAGTTATATCCAAGTGATCGGTAATCCAGAATAATAATAACCTAAATTTATGGAACTCTGCTCTGTTTCCCAATCTAACACCTGTTCCACACGCTGATAAATTGCCGCAGCTTCCTCACTAGAATTACCGATACAAGTTAACCCTAATTTACCAAATTCTGACAGCGCACCCATGAGATGAAAAACTGTTCCTGTTTTACTGCTACTATCAAAATGTAAGCGATGTTTAGCAATAATATCCATTAAATCATCGGGAAGTAAACCTTTGTATTGGGGTTTGTGGAGATTATCGGAGGCAATATAGTGTTTTTCTTGGTGAGGTTGACTGAAAAATAATCCAGTTTCTCGATCGTATTCACCATTAGTTAAAAGCTTCAAAGTCATAAAAGGATGGGTGGTTCCTCCTTTTCGCAGATTAATTTCGATCGCCTGTAAATCCCAGACTAAAGTTTCTGGATTTTTCACAGCGACGAAATCAACCCCATAGCGTTCAATTGCCCCCTTGACTGCCAGAATTTCACCTATTTTTAGGCCTAATTTCTGTAATTGTAGGCGATAATTTTCATCGGCAGGAAAATGACAACCTAGATAAATTTGACCATCGGGACCCCCTAAAATTTGATCGTGAGTGGAAAGAATATTCACTTCTCCCGTGGGTGTAATATAACCTTGCACACTCGGCGATCGCTTTTCTTCTCCTTCAATAAAAGCTTCGACAATTGCCCCTAATTCAGCAATTTTGCCAGAAAAACTCTCCCAATTTTCATCCCTTGCTTGAAAACTCATCTTCTCTAATTGTTTGGCCAAGAGATTCATTCTCTCGCTTAAATCTAGACTGTTACTATCAACAATTCCCGCTAAAGGACGTAAATCTAAAACTGCATTTCCTTCTCCCGATAACCCCTCATTTAACTTAACTACCATGCGTTTTAGTTGCGGTTGACGGGACCACAAACTAGCGGCTTCGTATAACAAATCCTTGACCGTATTTACCTGTAAACTACCGTCAGGATGGGGAATATTGCCTTGACCAAAAATCTCGCGACTGCCACTTTTAGAACCCCAATACAATAAGTCTGGACTACAGGCAAATAAAGGAATATCTAATTGTAAAGACAATTCTCGCTCTAAATTAGTAGAATTAAAACAAACCATGTAGGCACGATCTCGACGCAACGCTTGCCGGATTCTTGCTACTAAGCGCGGTCTTTCCAAAATTTTTTGGGTTAAAGGTTGAAAAGAGCTATCGTGAGTTGTCAGTAATAACAGACGATTATTAGCATGGGAAAAAGGAATCCCCGGCAACAATTGCAGGTAATAATCAATCACCATCCGCGAAAGTGGCTGCGCTGTTACATAGATTAAACGAGTTTTCGGGTGTCGCAACCGAATCAGAGAAAACAATAATCTTTCTTCGTAATGTAAAAAACCCGCTACTTTTTGACCGACTCTCTGATCGATACTAAAAGAAGGGACAACTAGGATATCATAATCCCATTCATCGGATTCGGGAACGTTTTCTCCCTGCCAAATCTCTTTTAATTTTTCTTGTAATTCTTGATAGCGCAGCCGCTTTCCTAGCATCAAATCTCTATCTAACAGCATGGTTTGTCCCACCTCTGTGGTTACAGACACCTGTATCTTATCGATTTTTAGAGCCTGTCGTCTCCAGTGTCTTTCTTTTCTTAATATTCCCCCAATCCCTCCGATCGTTGCCCTTAAAAAGGGATACAGTGGACTCTGTATCCCCTTTAATCACCTGAGATTGCCTTTAACCTAGCGGGTGGAATAAGAGATCGGGATAAAAGCGATTAAATTCGATTAAAATCCCGGCGGTGAAAGTCAGCAGCGCCATAATTAACACGGGTGCGGACGAGAGAAATTTAGTAAGTCCTTCCATCTGAGTTCTCCTAGGGAATAAAAAGTCAAGGGTTTGACACAAAAATTAACGAGGGGAAACAGTAATTTCCGAATCCTTAACGGTTAATTTACCGGAAGTGGCTTCTTGTAAAGCCGCCAACGGCCAGAGGAACCCCGTTAACATTTTGCTCAAAGCGAGGGGAACATCGATGATGATTTCCTTCATTTCGGCATCTTTACTGTCGCGCACGGCGATTAAATAGGCCCGACCAACCCAACCGATCCAACCGGCAATGTACAGGAATAGGATGCTAGGGATAAAGAAATCGCCCATGTGATCCCAACGACCATCAACAATTAGGTGTGGATAGCCTTCCGGTCCACAGAGAGCCTGGGAGTAGGTTTGAGCGCGTTTGGCTCCCGATTCGGGGTCAGGAGTGGTGTTGCGGAAACTCTTCGCTTTTTGTAGGAAAGCGGGATTTTCGCTACAAGGGGTCAGATTGGACAAATCAGCCGACGCTGGAGCGGCAAAGGTGAACCAGAGAGATAGCACCAGGGCCAGAGCGAACAATTTTCGCATAAATTGTTTCCTTTTGTTACGAAATATGAAGTTCTTTGTTCAAAAAGCGAACAATTTGATCGTACACGGAAAAAATCTTACTCCGATGAGGGGTGCGAGTAAAGTTTCTATTACAAAACTATACGCAACGCTTCAGACCCCCGTGATATGAACCACCACTTGCCTTTGGTGACGACTCTGACGGTGTTCCCAGAGATAGATACCTTGCCAGATCCCTAAAACTAATTTACCCCTAGCGATCGGGATTTGTTCCGATGTCCGGGTGAGGACCGAGCGAATATGAGCGGGCATATCGTCTGGCCCTTCGGTAGAGTGATAGTAGAGACTGCTATCTTCTGGGACTAACTTAGCGAAGAAATTGGCCAAATCGGTGAGAACATCGGGATCGGCATTTTCTTGGATCAGCAAAGAAGCGGAGGTGTGACAGACAAATATACTGCATAATCCCGTCGTTATGCCTGATTCAGCCACGATCGCTTCTATGGGGGCAGTAAGACGATGGAAATTCTTGGGACTGGTGGCAATTGTCAGGGATTTTTGATATTGACGCATGGGAACCGGATCAGAGAGAAATGGGGGTGGGGGGGATTGTCCTGGAGAGCAAAGGTTGTCCCGCTTGTAAGAGATCGTGAAGGTCCACCACTGCACCGATAACAGCGATCGCTGGGGCTTCAAAGCCGGTGGCTTCGATCTGGTCCATAATCGTGGTGAAAGTACCGATTAATTGCTGTTGTTGCGGTGTTGTTCCCCAGCGAATCAGGGCGATCGGTGTTTCTGGACTCCTGCCGGCCTTGGTTAACTCGCCGATAATATAGGGTAAATTATGCACACCCATGTAAACGACAATTGTTTCTGCGCCATGGGCGATCGCTGACCAGTTAACCTGGGGACGATATTTACCCGCCATCTCGTGGCCGGTGACGAAAGTAACGGAAGAACTATAATTGCGATGGGTGAGGGGAATACCGGCATAGGCAGGCACGGCAATTCCTGAAGTGATCCCCGGCACGATCTCGACGCTAATTCCAGCCGCGATCAGATCGAGCATTTCTTCACCCCCGCGACCGAAAACAAAGGGATCACCCCCCTTGAGACGAACAACCACGGTATTAGTCTGGGCCTTCTCGATCAGTAAAGCGGTGATTTCTTCCTGTACCAGAGAATGACGACCGCGACGCTTACCCGCATGGATTTGTTCGGCCCGGTGGTTAATCATGGCTAGAATCGAGGGGCTGACTAGGGCATCATAGAGGACAACATCGGCATTTTCTAAGAGAACTTTCGCTTTTAAGGTCAACAAACCGGGATCTCCGGGACCCGCACCGACGAGATAGACCTTACCGCAACTTTCTGATTGATTCATAGATACTGGGGAGAAAATTCTTGCTTCGATCGAATGCGCTTGATCCCTACTGTATTGTGACTTGGGCAAAATTTGGTATTTTTGACTACAGTTACGCGGCGATCATGCGCTTTCTTCTTGAAGAATTATGATCTTAACATTACTTAACCCTTAATCTAGCGATCGCTCTGGTCCTAAATCTCGTTTAACAGGTATGGGGGAGAGCGGGTTTTTAAAGTTGGATTGGGAGTTAATCATGCTATTAAAAACCGATTCAGTATAACGGCGAAGTTAGCCTGCGTTTGCGCTAATGCTGAGAACTACAATTTGTCAATTGTTACCAACCCACCTTCCGTAAACTGAATCACAAGTTCATGGCTATCTAATAAAGCAGTTCCAACCAAAGGTCGCCGCCCTGTTGCAAATACACGAGTTTCTCGCTCCTCACCATTCCAGATAATAATTGCTTTGTGAAGAGGGAGCATTACTTGGCTGTTGTCTGCTAAATTCGCACGCATATCGTACCTGAAAGGAAGATTCAGTAATGCTACTGCTTCGGGTGGCAAACAAAGCTCATCTGTAAATCCTGTATCTACTACAAACTCAATCGGAAAGTCAGCGCGATTTGGAATCCGAAATGGGATAGTGATGATCGGGTGTCCATTAGCCACAATACCTGAAATCACTTAACTACACGCTCCATAATACCCCCACCAAAAGCGGCAGCAACGTTGTAGCCAATTTTGATCCCAAAGAGCCGAGCATGGGGGTGTTTCTCGCTCAATAAGTCGGCAGCGTGTAAGCCATTTTCATCAACTTTATAGTCACCTGTTTCAATGTCAATGATGACCATCTTGCCAATGTTTTCTTCAACTTCCACCTCTTGGCGGATTCTGCTTTCGTACAGTTTCTCTGCACGTTGAGCAACTTCTTCACGGCTTAAAAGGATTGCTTGCATATACTAACTCCCGATTGGGATTTGACTTCTGGAAACCTCTCCATAATATCTTACAGGTCTGTAGGATGGGCATTAGCTCATCCTACTACCTCTCTACAAGATTGGCGTACTGCTACGCAGTGCCTTCGGCATCGCATTTAGACTTACAGCTTCAATCAATGTGCATGGTGCGTTCCCCAAAAATCGATCGGTGGAGCAGTAGGAGCCACATTAGGGAACGCACCCTACAGCGATCGCTGTGAATTTACATTATCCGAAGGACCAAAAACCAGACCAACCACACCACCAATTAAACCACCTACTGCACTACCAGAGCAGCGATCGCACTGATACCTTGAAGGATTACAGGAACATTCCTGTAGTGGTTTTCAGTAGGTGCTTAACAACTTCTGAGGAGATAGATGGCTTATCCTTCTCGCTAGCTTGAAATATAATAATGTTAAATTCTTCTACATTGTGTCCATATGGTCGATATAGTACTTCACAAACTGCTAGTAGCATAGCCAAAAGTGAAACCTCTTTTTTTAGCCCTCCATGGCCTGAACCAATCAAAGGAATATACACTGAACTAAGTCTTTGGTCAGCCGCTATACTCAGAGTTTCCTTTACGGCTCTAAAAATGTAGGACATTTCTGCTCGCAATCCTTCGCCAGCTCTCATTGTAGTAACTGAAACAAGGAGAATTTTATGCTTAGTTGATAGTATTTGATCAAGAAAAACACCAGTTCCTATATCGTAGCTTTTCTGGAACTTACCCGCTTTTTTCTCTACTTCCACGAACGGTAAATCTTTCAGTTTATCGTCGATCAATTTCTTGATTTCCTCTATTTGGTTTGGATATTTTGCCTGCATGAATGCACCTAATGCACTTACTTTATCCCTTATGCACTCATCATCGAAGAATTCATTGGCTGGCAATACGATCAAGCTTTTTTCGGCATTACCCTCAATTACATCTATTCTTCCAAAAATGATGTTTATCGTCGACATGTTAATAGTTGAACTGAAGCCACTTTTCAGTTTATTGACTTTTCCAGGCGTTAGCCATCCAACAGGAGATTTTCCAAAAATACGAGCTAATGAATCTTCTTCAAAAATATAAAGACAGATGGAAATTAGGATTAGGATTATCCCTAGCACATAAAGTGGAAAAACTGGACTTGTAGCCCTTGAGATTTGCAACTTGGCTATATCTGCAACGTCAAAATAGCTGATAATAACTAGAAGAAAACCAAATGCGCCAATAATAACTGAGTATTTTTGTTTTTCAAAAAATTGGAACATGCAAATTCTTTGGCTAATATTTACTCGAAACTAGGAAGTTTAATAATGATTTATCCCAAGTTGATCAACAATCAATATGATTTTGATTTATGAACACATCAGTCACAAAAACCTATGAATTTTTCAAGATGCTGAGAGTTAATTGGTCAAGCTTGTCTTCGAAATACTTGAAAATAGCGTCTTTGAAGATTTTATTGTCTTTCGTAGCATGCATAAACAACGTCATGGAAGCTCGAAACTTCAGGGTGTCAGTATAGCCAAAAATTTGTTCGGCTGTAAGTCCTTCTACATTGATTACAAGTTGAGTGCACTCTCTCAATCTCAAACTCAGAACAGGGTGCTCTAAGTAAGCCTCAGCTTCTTCTAGGGATGTTATTGCAAACTTTTGCGCCATTTCGCTTTGGCCTAGACCTTTAATCTGTGGAAATATATACCAGATCCAATGTTGGCTTTTATGTCCTCGCTTTAGTTCCACGAGAACTTCTTCATAAACTGAATCTTGCGCTTTCTCAAAACGTTGTAAGTTGTAAATATCATTCATTAATCCATCTCCATTAACTCGGTATGATTAGGTTGTTTTAACAAAAAAGTCTCATAGCCTCCCTCGCTCTTAATTTTATGCCTGACTATAGGATTATACAGAAAATTCCCGTATAACACTCTTCAGAGTAACGATCTGGGTCAACTTTCGGCATATCACTCTATTTAGGCGCAATCGTCGGAAGTTTTCCCTATATCACGCCCAAAAGCGTGTTAGCCAGATTAGCTTACTGCCAACAATCTCCTTTAAGGAAACTTATCACAGAAGCTTTCTGGAATCGTAGCAAAGATTCTTAGATATGACTGCACTTTGTCACAAAATTTCACTATTATTTCGGGTGCGGTGATTTGTTATGTTTCTTGGTTCACAACTTCTTTAACAATTTGTCATACTCTGCGTGAGAGCCTATCCAAAACCAAACAATTACATTCTTATTCTTGATTCTTCCTAGCGCTCTCCAACCTATACCGACTCTGATTGACCAGTTCTGGTCTTCTTGATTGACCTCCTTAAATTCTAAGCTTGGATGACTTGGGTTATCTTTTCATAACTTGTAATTTTTTCTGGCTGTTCTTTTCACTCTTTCTGGTAGCTGTTGAAATAAGCCGACGAAATCTGGATTTAGTTCCGACTTCATAGCTCATCAAATCCCATTTCTTCAGTCTGTCCGTTTTCTGAATCCGCAATAGCTTTCTGAGCAAGTTCTTTGAGAATTAAGCTGTCTTGGGGTTTAGATAATGTTTCTTGCCATTTGATTTCATTTTCGATGTCTTCAATAAACTGCGCTGCCAGTTCGTCTTGAATTGCTTCTGGTAGTTCTTGAGCTTTTTGTACGGCTTTACTTAGAAGTGTTGATAACATTTTTTCTCTTCTCTTGAAAATATAACTAGATATTATAGGTCAACTTTCTGTACAAAACTCTCCAGAGTAACAATATGGGTCAACTATCACCAGAAGTTTTCCCTATATCACCCCCAAAAGCTTGTTAGCCAGATTAGCATCTTGCCAAAAACCTTGTTTAACTAAATTCTTGACAAATAGGCTTATTCTAGCGATGATTCCTAGATCTGACCGCACCCCTTGATAAAAAAAATTGATAATTATTCGACCTTTAGCGATCGCTATTGGGGGATAGTTGTTTTTTGTTACAGCAGTATGAAGCAGCCTAACTGATGGCTATATTTCCAGATTATCGCCCGCAGGAAACCAATAATCGCCGATGATAAATTTGTCGTCGCCGTCGGGGGTGAACACGCTATCACTACGAGAGTAGTACAAGCTTACCAGCAAGCTTGATCGGAACCTTTTACGGTGGTTCAAATTGATGCCCATGGCGATATGCGTTTTGAGTACGAAGGCTCCCACCATAACCACGCCTGTGTGATGCGTCGGGTGTTAGAAATGGGTTTACCGACCTTACCCGTGGGAATTCGGGC
>NZ_JADBSA010000336.1:0-2519 GCF_020246945.1 Microcystis sp. M113S1
GGCAATGGACAGAAGTGGAAATCCCCGACGAGGAAATCGAACTGGAAACCGCCATTCAACGCATCAACAACCATGTAATCGAGAGAGTCGGGGACTTTAGCACCTCCGTCGTCGGTGACTCTCCTATTCCTCCCCAAACTCCACCAGAGACAGCGCCGGGCAATAAAACTTCATTTACCGAAAACCTAGCCAATGGGATAAGACTAGAGATGGTAAGCTTACCAGCAGGTCAATTTACCATGGGTTCTTCTGATAGTGATCGTGAAAAGCCTCCACACCAAGTTAAAGTAAACAGTTTTGCCATTGGCAAATATCCCATTACTCAGGCACAATATGAAGCGGTGATGGGAAACAATCCCTCTCGTTTTCAAAATAATCCCCAAAATCCAGTAGAAAAGGTTAGTTGGAACGATGCTCAAGCTTTTTGTCAGAAATTGAGTCAAATCACAGGGAAAACCTATCGCCTACCCACAGAAGCGGAATGGGAATATGCTTGTCGTGCGGGGACAACCACTCGCTATTATTTTGGTGATGATGCTAATCAGTTAGGAGATTACGCTTGGGGTAGAGAAAATTCTAATAGCACAACTCATCCCGTAGGACAGAAAAAGCCCAATGGTTGGGGACTGTATGACATGAGTGGCAATGTTTGGGAGTGGTGCGAAGACAATTGGCATGATAGCTATGCTGGAGCGCCGGATGATGGCACGGCGTGGATTGATAATGATAATCGTTCTCAGTCTCCAAAATGTCTGCGCGGCGGTTCTTGGAACGATCTCCCTATTAACCGTCGTTCTGCCATCCGCCGCTGGCTCAACCCCGACTTCCACGTCAGCTACTTCGGTTTTCGGGTTGCGTGTGTCTCCCCAGGACTTTAACCCTTTGCTCTTTTGCCTTTTTGCCCTTTGTCTCCCGCCGCTAGGCGGATAGTTTTGCGATAGACTAGGATTTTGCGGTGGATTGCGCCGCGCTAATTTTTATCAATCTCGCTCGTCCCAGTTCATTCTCTAAGACTTTCTGATATAGTTCACTTATTATTTTCGTTATGCAGGTCATATTTACTATATATGACTGATATTTTTTGGGAGTCTGTGTCTGTATTCGATGGTACATAAGCTTTTCAGCTTGCTTGTCCCCCTGTCAGGAAAATCCCCCTTTTCCTCCACAAATAATAAGACAGCGATCGCCCTTTTTCATTACAGGTGACAGAAAAGTTAGTGCCTCTCCTCACCAAAAAATGATCGCACTAAGCCTTACCAAAATTCATTAAAAATACTATCAATCGCTTCTTCCAATCCAGGCAAATAATTCTCAATTATAGTCCAAACTACATCAAGATCGACTCGTAGATAATCATGGGCTAAAACATTTCTAAAGTCGCCAATTTTTACCCATTCAATATTCGGCTGTGAAGCCTTCCAGTCCTCTGGTAACTGTTTAATGGATTCTCCCATAACCTCTAAATTTCTAAGGACAGCATCTTGAATCAAGATATTGTTCATAAAATCATTTTGTCCCTGTTGTGTATAATTCTCAATTCGAGTTAAACATTCTCGAATATGAATCAAGTAAATTCTGGCATCTTTCATAACATTATTGCCTCTGCCAAAATACGCTCTTTAATAAACTCGTGTAAAGATTTAGCCGATACAACATCAACTTTTCTATCCAATAAATCTTCTAGATCATGAATTAAACCGACCGGAAACCAAGACGAAATTTTTTCTATATCATAATCAATTAAAAAATCAATATCACTATTTTCTGTTTCTTCACCTCTAGCGACCGAACCAAATAAACGGACATTAAAAGCCCCATGATTCGCCGCAATTTCTAGGATTTTTTCGCGCTTTTCCTGAATTAAATTTTTTAAAGACATTACTCAAACCTCCCACCTCTCCATCTTAAACAATAAAACCGCAATCGCCCTTTTTCATTACAGGTGACAGAAAAGTTAGTGCCTCTCCTCACCAAAAAATGATCGCCCTTGATAATTGAAAGATCCCTGTCGGATTCGCTCCGGCCACAGCTTTCGTCATTAAAGTAAACAAGCGGCCATGGATAATAACTATATGATTGCTGTGCTGAGAGCCTTTTGTCAAGCCTAATTGAGATGCTCTTACCCTCGGAGAAAGATGCTCGCCACGAATAAAGAAAAATGGCATAAAATAGAAAAAACTCACCCTCAGCGACCAAGGCGATGGCAGCAGAAACGGCGAAAATCAAGCTTTATCGGAAAACCTATCAACTTCCCCGACTAAATCGCCCCGATTTATTAATTTTACAGGATCAGATTCAAAAAAGACAGCAACTGATTAAAACCGGAAAACGGGTTCGCCATACATGGCTAGGATTGAGGAAAAAAGAAGAACCCCTCAATTTCGAGGAAACCTTTCAAGAATTGGAAAGATTAGTCGGGGACTATAACCAGTTAATCAGATTTCTCACCGACCATAAAGATGAATACCGGCGGTTTTTCCTGTCACTCACCGAGGAAATCAAAGAGGCAGTGGCGGTTA
>NZ_JADBSA010000337.1:0-16246 GCF_020246945.1 Microcystis sp. M113S1
AAGTTTAATTGGTTCATCGGTTTTTAGTGATCAGGGTGTAGGGTGTCGGGGAATCAAGAAAAACTGACTGGAGATTAGTTAATCTACTTAGGGTCTGCTGAATAAATCTAAAAACCTTGATGGATAAGACTCTTAGACTATTTGTCAATCAAAAAGTACCAGGCATGGGAGTGATCAGGGGGAAAATTCAGGTACTTTTTCCCTGAAAGTTAGGTAGCTGACCACCTGAAAATCGGTAAAACCCATCCCCCATCCCCCATCCCCCACCCCCCAACCCCCAACCCCCACCGAAAAACTTTTTCAGCAGACCCTAACTAAAAACCGAGAGCCGATCACTAAAAAATGACTTTTGCCTCCGTTGTTCGCAACATTGAAAAATCGCCTCTAACTGCCGAACTTATCCAAAAACTGGAGAAAAACGGCAATTTAACCCTAACTGGCCTTGCCCGCTTACCGAAAGGATTAATAAGCACAGCTTTTGCCCGTTGTCAAGGAAAAAATCTTTTAATTATCTGTGCCAATTTAGAAGAAGCGGCACGTTGGGCTGCCCAATTAGAAGCGATGACGTGGAAAGGTGTTTTCTTTTATCCCACCTCGGAAGCTTGCCCCTACGAGACATTTAATCGGGAATCCGAGATGATTTGGGGACAGATGCAGGTATTATCGGCAATCAGTCATCAAGAGGACGGAATTGCGATCGTTACCACCGAAAAGGCCCTGCAGCCCCATTTACCCCCTAGGGAGGTTTTCGAGAAATATAGCGATAATTTTGAGATAGGAACGATTATAGAAGCCAAAAACCTCGATCTAACCCTAGCTAGATTAGGATATCAACGGGTTTCACTGGTAGAAACCGAAGGGCAATGGAGTCGTCGCGGCGATATCGTTGATATTTTCCCAGTTTCGGCAGAATTACCAGTCAGGTTAGAATTTTTCGGCGATGAATTGGAAAAATTGCGAGAATTTGACCCTGCAACCCAAAGATCGCTGGATTCTATCCCCAATCTGCTGCTTACTCCCACTAGCTTCGCGGCGATGATTGCCCCTTCTCTCCCCCCGACAGTGGCCGATTATCTAGGGGATGAAGATCGAGAAAAATTGGCTAATGGCATTTATCCAGAGGGAATTGAGCGATTTTTAGGCTTGGCCTTCCGTCAAGCTGCTTCTTTATTGGATTATCTCCCCGAAAATACTCTTATTGCCTTTGATGAACTGGAAAGCTGTCAAGCTAGAAGCGATCGCTGCATAGAATATATTGGGGAACGCTGGCAAGAGATAGAACCACCTTTACCGAAAATTCACCGTTCTTTTGGCGAATCTCTGGAAATATCGCCCAAATTTCCCCATCTCTACCTCTCGGAAATAGACGATCACCTGTCCGAAAATAGCCTTAATCTCTCCAGTCGTCCGATTCCCACCAATGCGGGGCAATTCGCCAAACTAGCGGAAATTTTACGGGGAAAAAGAGAGATTTATAGCGGTATTAAAGTAAATAAGTATGCTACATGGTTAATATCTGCCCAACCCTCCCGCACAGTCTCGTTATTACAGGAACACGACTGCCCGGCCCAATTTATCCCCAATCCCCTTGATTTTGGGGCGATCGAGCGCTTAATAATTCAAAACACCGCTACAGCCCTAAAATACTCAGGATTAGCTGAATTAGAAGGTTTTATCCTCCCCACCTATCGCATAGTCGTCGTTAGCGATCGAGAGTTCTTCGGGCAACATCTTTTAAATACTGCCGGTTACGTCCGCAAACGTCGGCAAGCAGCCTCGGTACAGGTGGACGTGAATAAACTCCGTCCCCTCGATTTTGTAGTACATAAACACCATGGCATCGGGCAGTTTATCAAACTAGAAAAGCAGGAAAGCATAATTAGCGGAGTAGTGCAAGGTCGAGATTATCTAGTTATTAAGTATGCCGATGGATTATTGCGGGTTCCTGCCGATTCTCTCGATAATCTCTCCCGTTATCGTCATACAGGTAGTCAAGCGCCTGAATTACATAAAATCTCTGGCAAAGCGTGGGAAGCGACGAAAGCCCGCGTTAGGAAGTCGGTTAAGAAGTTAGCGGTTGATTTAATCAATATTTACGCCCAACGCGCCCAAAAATCGGGTTTTGCCTATCCGATGGATAATCCCTGGCAGCGGGAGTTAGAGGATTCTTTTCCCTACCAACCCACTGCTGATCAACTGAAAGCGATACAGGATGTGAAACGGGATTTAGAAAGCGATCGCCCGATGGATCGATTAGTCTGTGGGGATGTGGGTTTTGGTAAGACAGAAGTGGCCATTCGTGCTATTTTTAAAGCTGTCACCACGGGTCATAAACAGGTGGCTTTATTAGCACCAACAACGATTTTAACCCAACAACATTATCACACCCTGAAAGAACGTTTTGCTCCCTATCCCATTAATGTGGGTTTATTAAATCGTTTTCGCACCAATTCCGAGAAAAAAGATATCGTCCAGCGCTTGAAAACGGGGGAATTGGATATAGTAGTGGGGACGCAGTTGTTATTGAGTAAAGCGGTGGAGTTTAAAGATTTAGGATTATTGGTAATTGATGAAGAACAGCGTTTTGGGGTCAATCAAAAGGAAAAAATTAAGGCTTTTAAAAGTAATATTGATGTGTTAACTTTGAGTGCGACACCGATTCCCCGGACTCTTTATATGTCCCTTTCTGGGGTACGAGAAATGAGTTTAATTACCACACCTCCTCCCTCTCGTCGTCCCATCCAAACCCACCTTTCTAGTTATAATTCTGATGTGATTAGAACGGCAATTCGCAATGAATTGGATCGGGGGGGACAGATTTTTTATGTAGTACCCAGAATCGAGGGAATTGAAGAAAAAGCGGCAGCAATTCAAGGGATGATTCCGGGTGCTAGAATTGCCATCGGCCACGGTCGTATGGATGAGTCCGAATTAGAGACCACCATGTTAGCTTTTAATAATGGGGAAGCGGATATCTTAGTCTGTACGACTATTGTGGAGTCAGGGTTAGATATTCCCAGAGTTAACACGATTATCATTGAAGATGCCCAAAAATTCGGTTTAGCGCAACTCTATCAACTGCGGGGACGGGTGGGGCGATCGGGAGTACAAGCGCACGCTTGGTTACTTTATCCGGCCAAGGGAGAACTAACAGAAACCGCTCGGGAAAGATTAAAGGCAATTCAAGAATTTACCCAGTTAGGATCGGGGTATCAATTAGCGACTAGGGATCTGGAAATTCGCGGTGCGGGTAACTTATTGGGTGCGGAACAATCGGGACAAATGGAAGCGATCGGTTTTGATCTATATATGGAAATGTTACAGGAAGCTTTGCGGGAAATTCAAGGTCAAGAAATTCCTCAAGTGGAGGATACCCAAATCGATCTGAAATTGACGGCATTTATTCCTAATGATTATATATCCGATCTGGAGCAGAAAATGGATGTCTATCGGGCGATCGCTACTGCTAATTCTCAGAAAACTTTAGGACAAATTGCCGCCGATTTAGTCGATAGATACGGGGCAATTCCTGCACCGGTGGCACAATTATTTAAGGTAATCGAGTTAAAACATCTGGCTAAATCCCTCGGTTTTTCGCGAATTAAACCCGATGGAAAACAGCATATTATCCTAGAAACTCCCATGGAGGAACCAGCTTGGAAATTATTAGAAGAACACCTACCCCAACATATACGATCACGCTTTGTTTATAGTCCCAAACAGGTGACGGTTAGGGGTCTAGGATTGGTAAAACCACCACAGCAGTTAGATAGTTTATTGGAGTGGTTAGCTAAGTGTAAAAATGGCCTACCGACGGGAATTAGACTAAATCCTGTTTAAAAAGTATAAGAGAGTGGGAAGTGGGGAGTGGGGAGAAGATAATCAATAAGAGTCTAACTGCTATAAAAAGCACCTCATAGATATGAGGTGCTTTGGGAACGGAGAGAGAGGGATTCGAACCCTCGTTAAAGTTACCCCTAAACAGCATTTCCAGTGCTGCGCCTTCAACCGCTCGGCCATCTCTCCAATTAAGGTCACGATCATCAATCCTACAGCAAATGCTGCCGATCTGTCAAATTATTTTTCTTTTTCCGACGATGACCGCTCAGGTTATACTTCATCTGGACGGGAAACGCTGTCAGTTAAGCAGACCCTAGATATTGATTTAAGATTGCGGCCGTAGCTAGACCAGTTTTTTGCCAACTAAACTCATTGGCTCGTTTTTTGCCTAGATGACTTAATTTTGAGTGTAATTGTCGATCTTGAGCGATAATTTTGAGGGCATCGGCTAGGGCCTCGACTCGATAGGGATCGATTAAAATTGCCGCTGTTGCCGTGACTTCGGGCAAAGATGACAAATTTGAGGTAATGACGGGTGTACCGCAGGCCATAGCCTCTAAAACGGGCAATCCGAAGCCTTCCCAGAGACTAGGGAAGACTAAAGCAGTGGCTTGAGTGATAACTTTGGGTAGGTGATCGTAGGGGATATAATCGAGAAATTTAATGCGATCGCTGACTGCTAATTCTTGCGCTTGTTGTTGTAAATTGGGGGTATAACGGCGATCAAAGCTGCCGGCAATCCAAAGATGATAATCTGTTAAATCTGGGGGCAGTTGGGCAAAAGCGGCGATTAAACGCGGTAAATTTTTATAGGGATTGGGACGACCGAGATAGAGAAAATAGGGATGCTCTGGCTTATTATCTTCAATAGGGCGAAAGTGATGATTATCGTAGGCTAGGGGAATAGAAGTAATTTTATCGGCGGGAATTTGATAATATTCAGTGATATCTTTGGCCGTTGCCTGAGAGTTGCAGATAATATGTTTTGCCTGTTGTAATACCTGCGGCACATAATAACGGAAATAGTGAGTTAAGGGGGAAGTAAAACTGGGAAACCGCAGGGGAATTAAATCGTGTACCATGACGACAAAGCGACAGGGAGAATTTATCGGTGCTTCCGGGAGGGGAGAAAAGAGTAAATTGGCGTTTAATTGTCGGTAAATTGACGATAACCGAAACTGAGTCCAGAGTAAGCGTTTTAAATGACCTTTCGCTCCTCGATCGGGGGTGAGATTCTTGGGGATAGAATAACAGTTAAAGTCGGGATAACTATTAGTTGTTAGTAGGGTTGGTTCTAAATTTTTCAGGTAGGGTAAGAGGTTAAGAATGTAGGTACTGATTCCCGTGGGTTGGGGAAAAAGTACCGAGAGATTAATTAATAAGTTATGCTGTGTATTCACTAATTACCCTGTTGATATTTGCTGAGGATTTCTGAGATATATTGGTAGCCTTCCAGTCCAATAGATTTAATCAGGGAGGAACGTTCCTGACTGAAATTCTGCTCAAAAGCTGCGATATTTTTGCCGCAAATAACCGTTAATAGACTAGCAGCTTGTCGCCATTCTACTGCACCGATTTCGTGTAGCCAATACATTCCTAGAGAACCCATATAAATTGCCTGTTCAAAATTCTTGTCTTGATAGTAAGCTTCGCCTAAATAAGTTAGTAATAAACCTTGCAGATATACATCTCCGTAGTATTTGGCCGATTCCAATCCTTGCAGGAGAATATTAATCGCTTCTTGGGGTCTTTCGAGGATAAGATATGCTAGACCTAAACTGCTACAACAAAGGGATTTACTCTGCCAATCTTGGAGACTTTCCGCTAACTTTAATCCCTGGTTTAAATACTCGATCGAACTTTGATAAATTTCGGGATCATATCTCTCTAACTGTTGTGCTTCCTGTACCTGACTATAACCCAAATTAGCTAAAGCGTTAGCCTGTCCTAAACTATTACCCTGTTGACGACTTAAAATTAAAGCTCTCTGACTTAAATTAATTGCTTCTGCATAGTTTTTCTGGATAGCATTGAGACGGGATAAATGGTTTAAATTAGCTATTTCACAAGCAGAATCCTGTTGTTGACGAGCAATTTCTAAAGCTTGTTGATGACATTCTCTGGCCTGTGGATAGTCGCAACGAATGCGATTAGAATAGGCAATTAAAGTTAAAATTCTCGCCTTTTCTCCCGTGCCTTCCACATAACGCAGAGGAATTGATAAATAGTCTAACGCATCCTTGAGATAACTGCCAGAAAAGGAGGCAAAAATTCCTCCGTATAAAGGAAAATAGTCCCGTTGAGCAAAGGTTCTCAGAATTTGTAAAGCCATCTGAAAACAGCCGCGACTATAGAGGGAATTTTTACTAACTTGCTCGAAACTATTGGTTAACAGCGACCAAATTAAAGCGAAGGTGAGAAAGGTAGAAATGGATAATTTGGCTCCTAATTTTTCGCTATAGATGCGCTGATCAAAAAAGTTAATTAGTCCTCTTTGGATATATTGAAAAACAATAGCAGTTTCTACCCAATCGGTTAAAGTTAAATCTTGAGTGAGAGGATCAAAAGCTTGTTGATTAGCTAAACTTTCTAAGACTCGTTTTAACCAAGAGGGATTAACTTTACTTGCCCAAATTTGCCAAGGAGTCACTCGCTCATTATCATTAGTAAAACCAAGATTGCGATTTTGTTCGTAGAGCCAACTGGTGAGATAACTCGATAAATTTGACCAAGTATTTAACCCCAAATTAATCCCTGTGGCAATTTGCCATAAATCCGCTTCTCCCCGCTGCTGAGAAATTGTCTGTAAATTCTTGGCTAACTGTTGCAATTGTTCTAGGGTTAAAGCATTATTTTGATTGGGATCAATTAAATTTACTAAAGTCAGTAAACGATCCTCTCGATCGATTTTCACCAGATTATCGATCGCCGCTGCAGTGAGAGAATTTTGCTGATTGTTTTTTTGATATTTTTCCCATTCACTTTCGATTGTTTCCAGGGCCCGCAAAACCCTAGTCGCTTTAATTTTTGTTTCTAACTGTGAGCGAGTAAGGATCATTTTTTCTGTTAAACAACGCTCAAAAATTTCTCCTGTGCCATTTTTTAGTCCCTCGACTAAAAGGTTATAAACCTGTGATTTAGCCCTAATTTTTCCTTCTAAAGTTAGATTGACAATGCGATCAATTAGTGCATTATAAGTTTCGTTGAAGTTATCTCTATTGTCTGTCATAGGGGGTTTTTCAGTTATCAGTAAACAGTAATCAGTAATTAGGGTCTGCTGAAAAAGTTTTTCGGTGGGGGTTGGGGGTTGGGGGTTGGGGGTTGGGGGTTGGGGGTTGGGGTGTGGGGTGTGGGGTGTGGGGTTTTAGCGATTTTCAGGTGGTCAATTACCTAATTTTCAGGGAAAAAGTCCCTGAATTTTCCCCCCAATCACTCCAATCGCTGGCACTTTTTGATTGACAAAAAGTCTAAAAGTCTTATCGAACAATGTTTTTAGATTTATCCAGCAAACCCTAATTAGGGAGCGGTAAACAGTAAACAGTAATCAGTGAACCGAAAACTCACATCTGATAACTGATCACTGAGCACCGATAAGGCTGATATTTGGGGGAATTGTCTAGAAATCATGACAAAATTTTTTTAATGGTAGAGCAGGCAAGAGATAAGATAATCTATGTATAGAATTTAACAAAAAATCTGGTTAACGGACATTGATCAAGTCGATAGCGCAGTGTCAAACGAGTTCTTTTCCCGCTCAGGTATGGCAATTAGATGACGGCTTAACCGTAATTCATCAGTATTTACCCGTGACTCCTGTGGTGGTGGTGGATGTGTGGGTGAAAGCAGGTGCGATCGCTGAACCCGATCCATGGTTAGGTATGGCCCATTTTCTCGAACACATGATCTTTAAGGGGACGAAAAAACTTCCCCCCGGACTCTTTGACTATTTAATCGAAAATTGTGGCGGAATGACCAACGCTGCCACCAGTCACGATTATGCACACTTCTATCTCACCAGCAGTGTGGATCAAATTGAACATACCCTACCCCATCTGGCAGAAATTCTCCTCCATGCTGAGATTGACGACGAGGAATTCTATCGGGAAAAAGATGTAGTTTTAGAAGAATTACGGGCCTGTTATGATGATCCCGATTGGATTGCCTACCAAACCCTCTGCGGAAGTATCTATCAAAACCATCCCTACGGACGCTCTATTCTAGGCGATCAACCCTGTTTAGAGCAATTAACCCCCAATCAAATGCGCTGTTTCCATCGCACCTATTATCAACCGGAAAATATGTGTGTGGCGATTATCGGGGGAATTGAACCCCAACCAGCTTTAGAAATTATCCGGCAATCTTTTCGGGAATTTCCCGTCCCCTCGGAATCTCCTGCGAATCTAGTGGCTGCCGAACCCCCCCTGATCGAAATTCGTCGTTCCCAAGTATATTTACCCCACCTAGAACATTCTCGTCTCTTGATGGGATGGATGGGACCAGGATGCGAGCGCCTAGAAGATGCCTTTGGATTAGACTTGATTTCTGTAATTCTTGCCGGGGGACGCTGTTCGCGGTTAGTGCGACAGCTGCGGGAAGAAGCGCAAATCGTCCTCGATATTAACAGTAATTTTTCCCTGCAACGAGATTCCAGTCTCTTTACCATCGGTGCTTGCCTATCTAGCTCACAAACCGCGGCAATTGAAGCTATTATCTGTGAACATATCCAACATCTGCACGATGATCCCGTCACCCCCGAAGAATTACACCGCACTCAACAGTTATTAACTAACGATTATATTTTCTCCACAGAAACCCCGGGCCAATTAGCGGGACTCTATGGATATTATCAAACCCTGAGAGCTGCCGACCTAGCAACGATCTATCCCCAAGTTATCCAAAGTTTGCAACCGTCAGATCTACAGCGTCTCGCTCGTCAGTATCTCTCCCCGGAGCGATATGCTATTACAGTAATGCAACCCTGTGAATAAACGATGTCCGCTTCTCCCATTCACCGCTTAATCTTAGAAAATGGCATCACCCTTTTAGTGATGGAAAATACGGCCGTGGAGTTGGTTGCTGGGAGGATTTTCCTCAAAAATGCGGGTACTCGTTGGGAAAAACCCGAAAAAGCGGGTTTATTTCGTCTTTTAGCAGTGCTGCTCACCAAAGGTACAGAAAAGTTATCTTCCCTAGAAATTGCCGATCGCGTTGAGTCCACGGGGGCCGGTTTAAGCGCGGACACGGGGACTGATTATTTTGTGGTTAGTTTAAAGACTGTTACCAAGGATTTTTTAGATATATTGCGTCTAGCGGCGGAAATTATTCGTTTTCCCAGTTTTCCACCCCCAGAAATCGAATTAGAGAAAAATATCACCCGTCAAAGCATTCGCTCTCAATTGGAACAGCCTTTTAACGTCGCTTTTAATCAATTACGCGCAGCTATGTACCCCGATCATCCCTATGGTATGTCTTTATTGGGTACGGAGGCAACGGTTTCTCAATTGCAACGGGAGGATATGCAGGCCTATCATAGTCGCTTTTTCCGTCCCGATAACTTGGTGATTAGTCTTTCCGGTCGTATTACCCTAGAGGAAGCGGTAAAAGCAGTGACGGAAATTTTTGGCAGTTGGTCAATTCCCGATCTTCCTTTATCTAGTTTACCCCCGGCCGCTTTTGATTTTCAGCCTACCTGTTTAACTACCGTCCAAGCTAGTCAACAGGCGATCGTTATGTTAGGATACCCCGGGTCTTCTGTACAAGAGGATGATTATCCCGTTTTAAAATTATTGAGTACCTATCTGGGGAATGGGTTATCTAGTCGTTTATTCGTGGAATTGCGAGAAAAACGGGGATTAGCTTACGATGTTTCCTCTTTTTATCCCACCCGTCTCGATTCTTCCCAATTTGTCATTTATATGGGTACTGCACCCCAAAATACAGCGATCGCCGTGTCGGGATTGCGTCAGGAAGCAGAAAGGTTATATAAAGTAACTTTGAGTGAGGAGGAGTTACAGTCAGCTAAAAATAAGTTATTGGGTCAATATGCTCTCGGTAAACAAACTAACGCCGAAATCGCTCAATTATACGGTTGGTATGAAAGCTTAGGTTTGGGGATTGAATTCGATCGCACTTTCCTGGATTCTATTAATCAGATTACTCCTGAACAAGCGCGATCGGTAGCCAGTAAATATTTTCAAAATCCTTACATTTCTTTAGTCGGTCCAGAAAATGCGATCGCTGAAATTCTCTAGTGAGATCAAAAAGCAGCAACAAGAAAGTATTGCTGCTGCTATTTTCGATTAACTCCCCGGGTGGGATTCGAACCTACGACCAATCGGTTAACAGCCGACCGCTCTACCACTGAGCTACCGAGGAAAGTTACTCACAATTAATAATTATAATCATAAGTCCCTCAATAATGCAAGTGCTTTCTGGATTTTTTCTAAAAAAATTTCCGGTGCCGGTAGCGGTAGGCGGAGAATCAACTATTGTGGAGATAAGGACACCATTAAGTCTAGTCTATGCTTGCCCATCACCGCCGTCCCGTCTCCCTATGTCTGCTCTCGACAGATCTACCCATCCTCTCCACTTTAGAGACTGCCGCTACCCTCTACCAAAAGGATCGCCACCGGTTTCATCTTCTCCTCAATCAACCACTGGTCGCTCTCCCAGAAATAGAGACACTTAAACCCAAAAATAAGCAAAATAAATTAATTTGGCTAGAAATTTCGGCCAATCGGGTAATTATGACCATGCAGGGCCAGGGAAGATTTTCCTATCGTCATTTTTGGGAACAAGGGGTTTTTGGTGTCAGTCGCTACTGGTTAAATGCCGAAAGTTCTCAACCGGGTGACGCTTTTCGCGTCCGCAACTATACCCGTAGTCTCCAATTAGAGGGGAATAATCTCCCCGAATATTTGCGTCTAGAGTACGAATTATGGTCAGATAAGCTGATTTTAGGTCATTATGTCCTTCATCTGCAAGTACACCAATAAATAGGACACTTTTGCCCTGAAAATTAGTTAATTGTCGGGTGGATTGAAGACTTAGTGCTAGACTTCCCGAAAAGTCTATTTTATTTCAGCTTGTTGTTAGGAATCTACTTAAAAGAGGTTGTTTAATCTGACTAATACGCTCTTCGGTATGATATGGGGAAAAGTTCCGGCGATTGCGCTAAAATGGGGTAGTATGCCGAAAGTTGACCCATATCATTACTCTGAGAACTGTTATACAGAAAGTTTCTGTATAATATGTAGTTAGACAGAGTTTGAGTCAAAGAATTAAGACAAATACAAGGTAGTTTTTATGATTTGCAAACTTTTGAGTGTTTCCATACTGGCTACATTTCTTGTAGCCAGGCCAGCATCATCAACTCCTGTTCAAGCCAAGCCAAAAACTTATAAATGCGAAAGTTATAAAACAATGGATGGTCAATGGCGATATCGTATTTCTCCTCCACTTCAGGGTAGTTTTGGCAATACTCCAAATAGTCAAAATTTTATGAATTGTTTTATTCCAGTTTCTAACAAAAAGTGTAGATACGATAACAATACTGGAGATGGCTGGCATGAATGCGGTAAATGCAAAAAAGCTCCAAATGATCCCTTCAATTTTTGTCTAAGAGAAGGCTACGGTGAAATCATTGAAGTTCCTAACAGAGGTCGTTATCGTGCTTTTAGGACAGGAACCACTATTGTTTTAGATTAGGACAATGGGAAGTGAGATCGCTATTGAAGCTGTGAAGTTAGTGGGTGGGTAGAATTAAATATAAGATGAACGTAGGTTGGATTGAAGCATGAAACCGAACATTACTTTTTCCCAAATTACCAGCCAATATCTGAGTTACAATCAATAATATCCACTGTACACCTTAATCAAATAATTTAACTTATGTCTGCTACAATTCGTGAAGAACTTCACCAACAGATTGACCGATTACCTGATGACATTGTTGAAAAAATTGCCAACTTTACCCGATTAATTTCCACTGAGCCAAACAACATTTCAGAATATACTAACTGGCAAGATGAAGACTGGCAAAAATTTTCATTAGAGCAATTTTTCAAAGAAGGAGATGAAATTGAATATTCCCTAGCAGATGCTCAAGAAATTTATCAACCATGAAACCAGGTGATATTGTTCTAATTCGTTTTCCTCAAGCAGACTTGAAATCGGGAAAACTGCGTCCAGCTTTAATTATTGCTATTTCACCAAGTCGCCATCGTGATTTATTACTTGCTTTAATTTCTTCTCGTCTCCATCAAGCTACTTTAGGATTTGACGAAATTATTAATACCTCAGATTCTGACTATATTATTACTGGACTTAAAGTGGCTTCTTTAATTCGGCTAGGACGATTAACAAGTGTCGAATCATCTGTAATCAATGCACGTTTAGGAAATATCTCACCAGAAAGACTAATACGTATTAAAAATCTTTTAATCAATTGGCTAAGAAAATAAAATTAGTGCTGTAGGGTGCGTTCCCTAATGCAAGTTCTGCTACTCCAGCGCTCGATTTTGGGGAACGCACCATGCACATTGATGGAAACTGTGAAGTTAGAAGCATGAAAACCAACCTACGTTCATGTTACGTTACCGCTAACCGTCCTAGAAATAATTGTGCCTCCCTACTTATCAAAAAAATGCTTGATATTATGCTTGAAATTTCTAAAACCTCTCTTCAAGTATTAGGCAGTGAAATATTTAATCAGATAACCAAAAGTAAATAACTAAAAACAAAATATTTATTAAATCAAAAAAGATTGAAAATGGCAAGAAATGCAACAAATAAATTATTGCAAAATGCTAAAAAATCAAAAAGTGACGAGTTTTATACACAACTTTCAGATATAGAAAGCGAGTTGCAATATTATGAAAGTCATTTTGAAAATAAAGTAGTTTATTGCAATTGCGATGACCCCCGAATTAGTAACTTTTTTAAGTATTTTGCCTCAAACTTCCAAAAATTAGGTCTAAAAAAAATAATAACATCTTGTTATCGAGAACAAGGGAGAGATTTATTTAATAGAGAAGAAGATGAAAAGGGTTTTTTCTTTGAATATACAGATACAGAGAGAGAAAAAAATAAACCTAGTTCAACTGACATTGTTTACTTTAATGGGGATGGGGATTTTCGTAGTCCTGAAAGTATTGAACTATTAAATAAGTCCGATATTGTTGTTACCAATCCCCCATTTTCATTATTCAGAGAATATGTAGCTCAATTAGTTAAATACGACAAAAAGTTTTTGATAATTGGCAATATTAATGCAATAACCTATAAAGAAATTTTCAAACTAATTAAAGAAAACAAAGCCTGGTTAGGAATAAATCTTGGTAGAGGTATTTCTGGTTTCATTGTTCCCGAACAATATGAACTTTATGGAACAGAGGCTCGTATTGACAATTCTGGAAATAGAATAGTTTCTCCAAATAATTGTTTATGGTTAACAAACTTAGACATATCAAAACGACATGAAGATATAGCTCTCACAAAAAGATATTTTGGCAATGAAGCTGAATATCCAAAATATGACAATTATGATGGAATTAATGTAAATAAAACCCAAGACATTCCCTTAGACTTCAAGGGGGTTATGGGTGTACCAATAACATTTTTACATAAATTCAATCCCGACCAATTTGAAATAATTAAATTCAGGAAAGGGAATGATGATAAAGATTTATCAGTAAATGGGAAATGTCCGTATTTTAGAATACTAATCAAGAATAAACGAATACAATTGGACGTGGCTTGATCTCACTCAGGGGCCGTTGGTTTTAGAAGTCCCTCCGAAAGTATTAGGAACTGTTAATGATATTTGGTTTCGCTGGGTAATTGATGTGGGCATTACTGGCCCCGATCAAGGCGAAGGCGGAAAGTACCTCTTTTTACCTCCAGGCTACAAAGGAGAAATTCCATCGGGTTACAACGTGGTGAAATCACCGACCTTTAATATTTGGATTCCTTGGCGCAGTTTTTTGGTCAAGGGCGACCCGAAACCGGGGGTTGAGTTGGTGACAAAGAACACGAAAATTTATCCTTTAAGTAGTGCGAACAATCCCCCCGCCTTAAATTTTGTGAATATGTCGGGTAAGCCGTTTAATACTGTTGCACCCGCCGATTATCGGTTCTGGGAACTGCTCAATCAAGTGGTACAGGAAGAGCCGAGTGAGTCCCTCGATCAAATTCGACTGGGTTATTATGCCTCTATCGGTATTCAAAAAGGAACGATGAAAACTGGAATATTGCCAATCTTTTGGAGCATTTACTAATCCATGATGCACGGGATTATAATGAATGTATTCGATATGATTAACAAAATCTCGATCGCCGTAGGCGCGCCCTTGGCGACCATCTCGAACTTGATGCTCCCAAAATCGGCGTTGCCAAATAGCCTTTTCTTTTTTATGTTGTCGAGATGTTGAAATTTTACCCTGATATTGAGGATGACATTGACGGCTAAAATAACTTTTAATTAATCGCCAACGAGTTGAAAAATCTGCATCTGTTTCAGGCAATGTCCAAAGAGCATGAATGTGATCTGGTAAAATGACAATAGCATCAATCTTAAAATGATGTTGTCCCATGACATATTTAAAAGCATTTCGTAGTAAATCCACATTTTCAGGTTCACACAAAATTTTGTGGCGATTGTATGTCACCACCGTAAAAAAATAAGTTGCTCCTGGTGTTTTTGCCCTACGATATTGCATCAAGTTAGAATAACATTTATTGGACTGATGTTTACTCGACTGGCATTGGGTTGAGGCACGAAACCCAACCTACCAAACTGTAACCTTTATTCTGTATGCTTTTTAGCGAATAAGGTAAGCATAACATTGCTGAGAGGGCGATCGCTGATTGGCTCGCTCAAACCCTAATCAATTCGTTAACCTCAAAATGGTCTTTTTGTACTAATAAATATTCGATTAGAACGCTCAATGCGTTTGCTAGAGTGCATTTGAGACAATTTATCAAATTTTCGGTTTGAGAAATGAGCGCACCGTGAGTTCAATGATTTTAGCTGATGTTATTGGTGATTTGGCCATGCCCACAAGGGATCGCCTTAATCATCCCTAACCCATCCTACGCCATCAGCGATCGCATTACCACTTCATAAAGGGTGGTGGACTGAAGGGATGTTTTGCAAACCACTCGCGTGCGCCTTTTATGAGAAAGCGGTGAAATCCCTTATTTGGAATGGCCTTTTTGACCTCGCTCACATAGGCGGCAGGAATGCCGAACTTAAAGAAACCAAGGGAGAAATCAACTAAATCGCCCCTTCTGAAGAGTTCCACCAGCGGATAGCGGTCTGTCTTGTAGGTGCGAACCTTGTGGTGCATCTCGACCATTAGTCCAATTTCCTCAGACCATTCCTGTTGCCCGGTTTCGGATAAGTACCTCTTTACTTCAGACACCGAAGGTGGGATGTAGTCCACGGTATGAGCCGACCAAAGACCTAGATCGTGAAAGCAGGCGGCGATCGCCAACTTGGTCTTTTCTTCTTCGGTGCAGGAATGGAGGGCCAAACAGAAATTGAACATTCGATAGACATGACCCCTGTAACCCAAGTAGTCATCACCGATTCGGTCTTTCCATGCAGCGAGAATTTCTTCTATGAGATCGTTCTTGGTCTCTATGTCCATGGACGCTCCTAGTTCGTAGATTATCTATTTATTGGCATTGTAACCCATTGGAAAAAGCTCCGAATAGATCAAGCCAAAGTCAGGTGCGTTACTTAACGGGCCTTTTTGCTTTTAATCATGATGAATTTGTAATTATTATGCGTTACGCTAACACATCCTACCGTGCTACTATTCTGGTCAGTTATTCTTTACAGCAACCAAACGCGATCGCAGATTCAGACGGATCAACAGTTTCCCAGTGTCGGTAGTCAGACTAAGGGGCTTTTGGTTAATGCTGATGGTTCTGTGGATATCTATTTCGGGCCGAAACCGCCTGCTGGCAAGGAGAATAATTGGGTACAAACAAATCCGGGCACGGGTTGGAATACAATTCTTCGGCTTTATGGCCCGCTTGAGCCTTGGTTTGACAAGACTTGGCGACCAGGGGAGATCGAGTTATTGAAATAGCCCTATCCAGAATATTTTTTCATAGTGCGATCGCCGATATATAGTTTTGTTTGAAATTTCTATACGCGATCGCACTCCTAGAAAGCAGTTTTTTAAGTATGCGATCGCATTAATCCGATTTGGCTTATCGAAAATTTGGGTTAAAACCCCGTCCTTTGAGGACGGCTTTAAGCTACAATGGAAAAAGCGATAACCAAGCTAAAAACTGAACCTTGACAACAGATAGTAGGGGGTTTCGTTCAGAAAAGACTTCAAATTCGGCCCTGAACGAGTAAAACTTTCTAGGAAATAAGGTTGAACATGAGATT
>NZ_JADBSA010000338.1:0-7350 GCF_020246945.1 Microcystis sp. M113S1
AAGATATAAAGGTCAACGCAGACACAGCAGTTTTTATGTGGGTCAACATCTCTATCATTGGCTCGGGCTACATCAAATGTTCCCAAAAAATATAGAAGAGCTAATGCAAATTAGCCGCTATCGGTTGAAGGATTACATCAAAGGGCAAAGAGCTATATCGCTTGCCCTATCTACCTTCTAGCTCGCTTGTCCCCCTCTCAGCCCTTCTCCCCCAATACTATCGGGACGGGGAAGAATTGATCGGGGGTAAAGAAGAAGAAATTTCGCCACCTCGATCGAATATTTCCAGATTCCATTGACCGAAACGATTACTTTCAAAAGCAATAAAACGACCGTTACCACTAATCGTCGGACGACGCACTTCTCCTAAAATATTTTCGGTGATATTTTTTGCTTGCAGAGTTTGTCGATCATAAATATATATATCGGGTTTACCGGACTGTTCCGATACATAAACAATATAGCGACCATCGGCACTAATATCCGGTTGATCTTGATAGGTTTTTGCTTGATTTAACCCCGGCAGGGGAACTAAACGATTAGCCACTCGATCGAATAAATAAATCGTTCGTTGTCCCAGGCGATCGGAGGCAAAGACCAGATAACGACCATCGTAGTTAAAACGGGGATTATCTTCAGAGGAAGGGGTATTTAAAGTATTTCCTAAAAGCTGTTGGGGAGGGGTGACAAAACCTGCATCACTACATCCCCCCAGACTGATGATATTAACCGCAAGAAAAAGTCCAAGAAGTTTAGGAAACCTGATCATCGGTCGGCGCTGGGGAAGGAAGGATACAACAATTAATATCATCCAGACAAACTTTACCCCAATGCAATGCCCAACGCACCAATTCCACCCGATTATCGGTTTTTGTTTTTGTCAAGATATTACTAATATGATTATCAACGGTACGCTTGCTAATCTCTAGCTTTTCCGAGATTTCTTGATTAGTTAAACCATTAGCCACTAAATCGAGTATTTCTAGCTCTCGATCGGATAATGAAGCGGCTGTTTGAAACTTCCCAGCAGACATAAGTATAATTCCTCTCGCATATGTACTTATCATTCTAGAAGAATTTTTCCCCTAGGAATCGATAATCAGTAATCAGTGATCAGTAAACAGTAATCAGTGAAAAGACAGCACTGTTACTGCCATTTGATGATGCACACTTAATACATACTGCTCACTTAATACTCAAAACCTGACAGGGGGACAAGCTGGCTGAACTCCTTACAGCACAAGCTTTTTGGGGTGTTCGAGCGAAAAAGTTCGATGCAGCTCACCCCCCGTTGTTGATAAGAATTTCTAGTAAGCTCGCCCAAATCCCTGATTCTCTCGTTAGCTTTTTGGCTGAAAGCGATGTATCTGTTTGTAACTGAGGAGCCTCAAAACCTTTATGGACAATGCTTTGAGAGGTCTTGTTCCCCTGTCAGACTCAAAACTGATCACTGATCACTGATCACTGATTCAAGGCTGACGGCTGGTACTATATAATAAAAAACGCTCCTTAGTTAGATATTGAGAAAAACATGGAAGTTATCCCCGCTATTGATATTCTCGAGGGCAAATGTGTGCGACTTTATCAGGGAGATTACCAACAATCGCAGGTTTTTAACGATAATCCCGCAATAGTGGCGCGAGAATGGGTCAATCAGGGGGCAACCAGATTACATTTAGTTGATTTGGATGGAGCCAAAGAGGGTAAATCGGTTAATTTGTCAACTATTGAAACAATTCTTAATGATATTGCCATTCCCGTACAGGTAGGGGGTGGACTGCGGGATCTAGAAACGGTGAGTAATCTCCTAAAAATCGGGGTAGAAAAGGCGATTTTAGGGACAGTAGCCGTAGAAAAGCCAGAATTAGTCAGCGAACTTTGTCAAAGCTTTCCGGGGCAAATAATTGTCGGTATTGATGCCCGCGATGGCAAAGTAGCCACCCGGGGTTGGTTAGAAACTTCCGAGGTAGAGGCGATCGCTCTTGGTCAAGATATGGCAAAAAGAGGAGCCAGCACGATTATCTACACTGATATTCATCGAGATGGCACGCTTTCTGGCCCTAATCTCGCTGCTTTGCGAGAATTAGCCGAATCTGTCGAGATTCCCGTGATCGCCTCTGGGGGCATTAGTTCCCTGACGGACCTACTGAGTTTATTGTCTTTGGAACCTTTAGGAGTAACGGGAGTAATCGTGGGCCGCGCCCTTTATACCGGTGCAGTTAACCTCTCGGAAGCGATTAGCGCGATCGGATCGGGCCGTTGGCAGGATCTACCCCCGAATTTTTTCGCTTAACGGACTTGTTTGAGAGTATCCACCTGTTTATTGAACATATCGGTAAATAGTCCCAAAACAGTGCGATTTTCATTGACTTTGATGTTAACGCTCACGGACATCCCCGATTGCAGCGGTAGAGTGGATTGATCTTTCAAAACTAACTCTTGACTGTTCAAGCGTACCCGGACAGGAAACCGATAAAAACGGTGATTCTCATCGGGAGGTAAAGCATCGGAACCGATCGAGATTACTTCTCCCTTAATATCGCCGTATTCACTGTAGGAAAAGGAATCAATGCGAATATCGGCTTTTTGTCCCACGCGCACAAAACCGATGTCTTGGTTAATCACGTCCACCTCTGCCACTAAACAACCTTTAGCGGCATCTTTGACCTGGGTGGGACAGCCATCGGGAACAAGTTTTAATAATGCTTCCGCTTGACTTGGTTGGGGAACAAACCCAGGCCGCGCCTTGAGATCAAAGACCACACCATCAATCGGGGCGGTAATTTTTTGATATTTAATGGTCTGTTGTGCTTGACTAATTTGACTATCTAACTCAGCAATGCGCTTGTTGTTATCAATGATAATGCGACTGATCTGACTATCGATTTCAGCGATCCGTTTGTAATTGTCCGCCATTTTATCGCGCACATCTTTTTCCGTGATTACCGTGGTATTAATCAGCTTTTCTTGCGCTTGGGAGATCAACAGGAAATAACGCTTTTCTTCCTGTTCCAGGCGAGAAATTTCGGCGATGCGGGTTTGTACTTCTTTCTCTTGTTTTTCTCGATCGATTTTGCCATTAGCCTCTTGCTGCTGTAATTCATTCTGGCGATCGGTTACCGATTGTTTTTGCTTATTAATCTGATAACGGGCGATCGCTCCTTCATCCCCCAAGGGTTCAATATCCTTAAGAATATTACGCTCGATATCCAAGCTTTCTTGGCCCTGCTTCATCGAATTGGCATTACGAGTTTTAATTTCTTCAAGGACGAGACGATCTTTGATTAATTGCGAGCGGGCATCGGCCAACTGTACCCTGGTTTGGGCCAATTGTTTTTCTAATTGTTCCATTTCCAATCTAGCGGCCGCTTGTCGAGAATTGGACTCCCGTCGGGCAGCCCCTAAACGGGCTAATTGATCCCCTTGTAAAGCAGAGCTAGAAGCACCTTCACTGACCTGTGCTTGATAAAGTTGATTTTCCGCCACTAAAGCGGCACGATTACGGGCTAAATCGGCGATTTCACTCGGTAATTTTAATTGAGCGATCGAACTCTCCACTTGTGCCGGTGTCAGATCCTGCGCCATTAACAGACGATAGAATTGATTTTCCTTCTCGGCACTGGCGCGAATTTTTCTCAAGGATTCTAACTGCACTTGCGAGGCACTGGAATCCATTAAAACCAGTACATCTCCTTTGTTAACTCGATCGCCGTCTTTAACTTTAACTTCCTGTACTACCCCATTCACCGGTGCTTGTACTTCTTGGACTTTGCCCTGGGGTTTAAGTTGTCCTTGAGCGCCGACCACCTGCTCGATTTTGGCGAGCGCTGACCAAATTAAAGCAGCAGTGGTGACACTCATTAATGTCCAGATAATCGTCCGCGACCAAATGGGCGATTGTTTCAGGATCACCGATTGTTCTGGTGGGCTGAAAGTGGGTAAAGAAGGGGTAATACTTTTATTTTTCGTGGTAGTGGCCACGTTTTTACCCGCTTGGGTCAGTTCATCGCTTTTAGGGTTGCTGTTGCCGTTTTGACCGTTGTTAGAATTACCGTTCATGGAGATTCTCCTATATTTATTTTTTCAGTGATCAGTGAACCGATAACCGTTTACTGATAACTGATAACTGATAACTGATAACTGACGACTGACTGACTAGATTTGCGAATCCTGTTGTTTATAGAGAGTATAGTAAAGGCCTTTTTTGGCCATTAATTCCTCGTGGGTGCCTTCCTCCGCTACTGTCCCTTTATCCATCATGACAATAATATCGGAGGATTTGATCGAAGCTAAACGATGGGTAATAAAAAAGACCGTATGATCCTTGAAAACTTCTTTGAGATTCAGACACACTTGCCGTTCGGTGTTATAGTCGAGGGCGCTGGTGGCCTCATCAAGAATGAGAATTTGCGGTCTTTGCAGGACGGAACGAGCGATCGCAACCCGTTGTCGTTGTCCCCCCGATAGGGATGCCCCCCGTTCACCGACGCGGGTATTATAGCCATTGGGCAGGGTCATAATAAATTCGTGGGCCGCCGCCGTTTTCGCTGCCGAGACAATTTCCTCCACAGTCGCATCGGGGTTAGTCAGGGCGATATTTTCCTGTACCGTACCGTCAAATAATAGGGTTTCTTGGGGAACCATGCCGATTTGACGACGCAGGGAATAGAGTTCCACTTTGTTGATATCGTAGCCGTCGATGAGAATCCGTCCCGATTCTGGTTCGTAGAGACGGGCTAATAGTTTAGTGATGGTACTTTTCCCAGCACCACTTTCTCCCACCAAAGCGACAAAAGTACCGGCGGGGAATTCTAAATTGACGTTGTATAGTTGCAGGGGTCCGTGGGGATTGAAGCGGAAAGCGAGGTTTTCGTAGGTGACAGTGCCTTTAATTAAGGGCATGGGGATGTTTTGGCGATCGAGTTCCGCTTCTTGGGGAGTATCGACGATATCGGCTAATCTTTCCAGGGATAAGCCAGTTTCTTGGAAGTTTTGCCAGAGTTGGGTCAAACGCAGAATCGGCGAGGTAACGTAGGAAGAGATAATCCGGAAGGCGATTAATTGACCAAGAGTGAGTTTTCCGTCTAAAACTAGGGCTGCTCCCACCCAAAGCACTAATAAACCCGATAATTGGTTAAAGAAGTGACTAAAGGAACCGGCCAAAGTTGAGGTCATTACCGTTTGAAAACCTTCGGCCACATAGCGCGCATAACGTTCTTGCCACTGCCAACGGGAACGCAATTCGATATTCTGTGCTTTCACCGTTTGAATTCCCGTCATTACCTCCACGAGATAGGATTGGGTTTCGGCGTTTCGTTCCGCTTTTGCTCGCAGTTGTCGCCGCACGATCGGTGCGAAAATAGCTGTGGAGAGAACTAAAATCGGCACGACTCCCAGGGCCCAAACAGTTAGAATCGGGCTATAGATCAACATAACCACAATGTAGATAACCGAGAAAATGGCATCTAATACCACTGTTAGGGCTGTACCTGTTAAAAATTGCCGAATATTCTCTAATTCGTTGATTCTTGTCGAAATTTCACCCACTGGCCGCCGTTCAAAGTATTTCAGGGGTAAACGCAGCAGGTGATCGATAATTTCTGAACCGAGGGTCATGTCGATGCGGTTAGTGGTATCGACAAAAAGGGATGTTCTCAAAAAGGTTAAAATTCCCTCAAAAACGGCAATTACTAACAGGAAAACCCCGAGGGTATTCAAGGTTTCCGGGCTATTCTGCACAATCACTTTATCGATGATCACCTGAATCATCAAGGGATTGGCCAGGGCAAATAACTGCACGAAGAAAGAAGCGATAAAAACTTCTATTAAGACTCGTTTATGTTTCTTGACAGAAGGCCAAAACCATGATAGGCCAAAACGCTGTTGCTGGGTGTGTTTGGTGGGTTTGAGCAGAATCACTTCCCCTTTTTCGCCCCAAGATTCCAGAAATTCGCTGGTTTTGCGTTTAATTATCCCCCTTTGGGGAACAGCGATCGTGGTTTCCCGTTGATTAATTTCGTAGAGAATAACGATGGTGTCTTGCCAGCGAATTAGGGCAGGAGGGTTGATATTGGGCAAGGAAGAAGCATTTAGGGGTACTAATTGGCTATGGAGTCCCACTACCTCGGCCACAGCCCCACACAGGGGCAGGGAAAGGCTGCCGGTTCTTTGCAGTTGATCCCCTAGGATGCGTTGGATCACGTCCTTGCGAAAGGGGATATTAAAATATTTGCAGAGCATCTGAAAACAGGCACTCACCGCCTCTAGTTCCGTTTTTCCCCCGAAAAAAGCATAGGATTTGCGGTTTTTCTCGACAGTTTTTTCAAGGTCGATATCGCTGGTGATGTCGCTTATTTTTCCCTGGGGGATATCTAATACCTGGGTGGGTTTATTTCCCTTGATCACTTGGGTTTCTAGGATATCATCCGTTTCTGTTTCCGCAGCCGCTTCGGTTTCAACTGTCAAGAATTCATCTAACTGGTCGGAGGAAAGACCTAATAAGCGCGTGTTAGTCGGATTGTTCTGGGTGATAACTGTGCCGATAGGATAATTATCGGTATTTTCGCTGACTAACCAGAGATAATCATCGTTAATCTGGTTGTAGGACACACAAGCTTTGTTGAAAAGAGCCTGAGCAATTTCTTTCAGGTCCCCCCCACCCCAGGCCTGTTGATTAAGATAGGAGCCTAGAAGAGCATAAACTTCAGCGATCGAGGTTTCTTTAAAGAAATATTGCTTAAATTCCGGGTAATTTTTGATTAAAGACCAAAAATCCTCTTGTTTTAAGGTTAAACAGATCGTGACTTCCGAAGAAGCGATCACCGTTTCACAGGGGGTAGCGCGCAGAAGACTCATCCACCCGAATAAATCCCCCGGCTGTAATTTAGCCAAAGTGACCGGCAGCGGATTGTTAACCCTAGCATCGTAACCCAAAAGTCTGGCCTCTCCCTCGTAGAGAAGGACGAGGTGGGAGGGTAAGCGATCGCACTTGAGGATCGCATTGCCCATCTCATAGCGAAAGGGTTGTAATTTCTGGCCCAGAGAACGTCTAACCTCGACGGGCAGGCGATCGAAGGGCTGTACGGTCTCCAGAAAGGCGGTAAAATCTAAAGTGGTATAACTCATTGGCTAGGCGAAAATTGACTAAGTTGGCAAATAATTAGGGTTTGCGGCAAAAAGTTTGTTGGTGGGGGTAGGGTGTGGGGTGTGGGGTGTGGGGTGTAGGGTTTTACCGATTTTCAGGTGGTCAATTACCTAATTTTCAGGGAAAAAGTCCCGGAATTTTCCCCCCAATCACTCCAATCGCTGGCACTTTTTGATTGACAAAAAGTCTAAAAGTCTTATCGAACA
>NZ_JADBSA010000339.1:0-18253 GCF_020246945.1 Microcystis sp. M113S1
TCTTGTTCTGGTGTGGGGTAAAATCGGAACCAATAGGCTTTTTCCATGTCTCACATTTAAGCATATATTCCGTAAATGCGCTAGTATTTAACGGTAAAGCCGTCGTAGAACGACGGGGTTTCAGACCCAAATTTTCGATGATATAGCAATCAGGTCTTGGGGATTGGGTGTTAGGGTGTAGGGTGTAGGGGGGGGGGTCACTGCGTGCGCGTTGCGGGGGAAGAATAAAAAAAAATAATCTCCTGTCTCCCGTCTCCTGAATACTGTCTCCCGTCTCCCGTCTCCTGTCTTCTCCAAGACTCCTGGGAAATTTATATTTCTTCCCAAGTCCCTTGAGCGGCGGTAATTTTCTCTTTGGCACTATTGCTAAAAGCGGCGGCCTTCACCTTGAGGGGAACGGTAATTTCACCATCACCTAAAACTTTTAAAGGGCCGTCGTTGCTGGTGAGAATTTTAGCTTTTAGGAGACTTTCCAGGGTGACTTCCGTATTAGCGGGTAAAGAAGCTAATTTTCTCAGATTAACGATTGTGTATTGACGGGGGTTAACCAAAGGAAAATGTTTTAATTTGGGAACCCGACGATAGAGGGGCATTTGTCCCCCCTCAAAACCGGGACGAGTCCCCGTCCCGGAGCGAGATTTTTGTCCGCGCATTCCCAGACCGCAACTAGCGCCCTGGCCGGCCGAGACACCCCGTCCCACACGACGACGGCGTTTAGTGGACCCCGGTTGGGGGGCGATTTCGTGGAGTTTCATGGTGATTTCTTTATGTGTACAAATGTTCTACAGATACGCCTCGATCCTTGGCCACTTCCGAGAAAGTGCGGAGAGTTTCCAGGGCGTTAACGGCGGCTCTAGCGTTATTGAGGGGGTTATCGCTACCGAGTTGTTTAGCGAGGATATTTTTCACCCCGGCTAATTCTAAAACGGTACGGACAGCACCCCCAGCAATAACCCCAGTCCCCGGAGCAGCCGGACGCATGAGCACCTGAGCGCCACCGGAAGCACCCCGGGTAAGGTGAGTGATAGAACTAGCCTTAGTTAAGGAGACTTCAATTAGTTGTTTTTTGCCATCGGCCACGCCTTTACGGACGGCCCCGATAACATCCCCTGCTTTGCCGACTCCCACTCCCACCTGGCCGTTTTCATTACCGACCACGACGATAGCCCGGAAGCTGAGTTTTTTACCACCCTTAACCACTTTACTAACCCGGCGGATCTGGATGACCCGCTCTTGCCAAGTGGTTTCTTTTTCTTTTTCGCGGTTGCCTTTGCGACGTTTTGCCATAGTTTTATCAGTGTTGAAAGGATATTTTAGAAGTTTAAGCCGGCTGAACGAGCCGCTTCTGCTAAGGCTTTGACGCGACCGTGATAGAGATTGCCACCGCGATCAAAAACCACTTGTTCAATGCCTTTGTCTAGGGCCCGTTGGGCCACCAGTTTACCCACGGCAGCCGAGGCCTCTTGGGTAGCGGTGGATTCTAATTCCCCCCGCAAGGTTGCCTCTAGGGTAGAAGCGGCAGCGAGGGTATGTTGGGCTACGTCGTCGATAATTTGGGCGTAGATGTGGTTATTAGAACGAAATACGGATAAACGCGGCCGTTCAGCAGTGCCATTAATTTTGCGACGCACACGCTGGTGACGACGACGGACTGATTCTTTGCGACTAAGTTTCATGGTTTATTTTTTACCTCCTTTACCGCCTTTAGCGCCTTTACCGCCAGCTTTACCAACTTTGCGACGGACAACTTCACCAAGATAGCGAATCCCTTTTCCTTTATAAGGTTCGGGGGGACGAACTTCGCGGATTTTAGCGGCAATGTTACCGACCGCTTCTTTGTCGATGCCACTGACGATAACTTGGGTGTTGTTTTCTACGGCGACGGAAACACCATCGGGCATCTCCATTTCCACGGGTTTGCTGTAACCAACATTCAGAACCAATTTACCACCCTGCGCCTGGGCGCGGTAGCCCACCCCTTGGATATCGAGGCGTTTTTGAAAGCCGGTAGCGACTCCTTCCACCATGTTGGCTACTAGAGTTCTACAGAGTCCGTGGCGTTCTCTGGCGGTACGGGAATCGTCTTGACGGCTAACGAACAGGGTTTCGCCATCTTTATTGATGGTGACGGCGGTGGGTAGGGTTCTCTGGAGAGTTCCTTTGGGCCCTTTCACCGTCACGGTAGCACCATCGATATCGACGGTGACTTTATTGGGAATAGGAATCGGGCGTTTGCCAATACGAGACATAACAGTTATCAGTTATCAGTTATCAGTTATCACCGGAAGAGTTATCAGTGGGTCAGCTATCAGGTTGAAACTTGGAAAGGCTGACGGCTGATAGCTTATCCTTGTTTACCAGATGTAGCAAAGGACTTCGCCGCCAACGTTTTGTTTACGGGCTTCGCGATCGGTCATAATGCCTTTAGAGGTGGAAACAATGGCGATGCCAATACCACCGAGGACGCGCGGTAAGTCTTTACTGTTGGAATAAACTCGCAAGCCCGGTTTACTGACTCTGGTGAGGGTAGTAATGATCGGTTGACGGTTTTTGCCTTTATATTTGAGGGAAAGAACTAATTGAGATTTAATCCCCTCACCCACTTCCTCAAAGTCAGCAATAAAGCCTTCGTCCTTGAGAACTTGAGCAATACTGCGCGTCATCCGCGTGGTGGGGATTTGAGTAGTGGTCTGCCGAACCGCGCAAGCGTTACGGATGCGGGTCAGCATATCCGAGATGGTATCGTTAGCAGACATGAATTACCTGTTTTTCTCCTAAATTGGGATCAACATCAATGGTCAGTTATCAGTTATCAGTCATCAGTGATCAGTGATCAGTTATCAGATTTGAGTATTAAGTGAGTAGTATTAAATAGCAGTTTCCTGCTGTCTTTTCACTGAATCACTGTTTACTGTTTACTGTTGATCACTGTTCACTGTTCACTTATTTACCGGTCACTGTTTACTTTTCTCTTGATTGATTTATCTAAAGGGCATTCCCATCTCTTTGAGGAGGGCGCGTCCTTCTTCGTCGTTTTTAGCGGTGGTGATGATTGAGATGTCCATCCCGCGAATTTGATCGATTTTGTCGTATTCAATTTCGGGGAAGATCAACTGTTCACGAATGCCTAAACTGTAGTTACCACGACCATCAAAACTGTTACCGCTGATACCGCGAAAGTCGCGAATACGTGGTAAGGCCAGATTAATTAGACGGTCTAAAAAAGCGTACATTCGATCGCCGCGCAATGTCACCATCACACCCACCGGCATTCCTTCGCGAATTTTGAAGCCAGCGATCGCTTTTTTGGCTCTAGTCACTACCGGTTGTTGTCCGGTGATGGTGGACAGTTCCTCCTTGGAAGACTCCAAAGCTTTGGCATTTTGTGAAGCTTCCCCAAGACCGCGGTTAACAGTAATTTTGATAACTTTAGGTACTTGGTGGATATTGGTATAACCAAATTGTTCTTTCAGTTTAGGAACAATGGTTTCTTGATAGGTGGTTTTTAGTTTTTGGCTCATAGTTTTTCTGCTTGCTTTTCCTGGGCTTGGTCAGGAACTAGAATTGATGGGAAACTAATCAATAATTTCGCCAGTTTTCTTCAGTATCCGCACTTTCCGACCGTCTTCGGTAAAGGTATAACCCACCCGACTGGCGATTTTTTTCTTCTCGGAATAAAGCATCACTTTGGAACTGTGAATCGGTGCTTCGTAGGTAAGGATTTGACCCGATTCTCCTTCCTGTTGGGGTTTAGTATGTTTGGTGCGGATATTAACTCCCTTGACCACCACGGTACTTTCTTGGGGTAAAGCCCGTAAAATTTCGCCCACTTTGCCCTTATCGGAACCAGCGATTACTTGAACGACATCCCCTTTTTTAACGTGCATTTTTTGCCTTTGGGGTGAGGTTTGACTGTTTTTATTACTCATTTTTTTGACCTCCGATTGCCTTTGTACTTTTGACTTTGATCAGAGAACTTCTGGGGCTAAGGAAACAATTTTGGTGTAGTTTTTATCGCGCAATTCCCGAGCGACAGGACCAAAAACCCTAGTACCTTTGGGATTACCGTCATTATTAATAATCACGGCGGCGTTATCATCAAAACGGATGCTCATGCCACTATCGCGACGGACGGTTTGACGGGTTCGCACAATCACCGCAGTCACCACATCGGATTTTTTCACGGGCATATTGGGGATAGCGTCCTTAACCACGGCGATAATTTTGTCACCGATGCCACCGTAGGTACAGTTACCTGTTCCCAGCACCCGCAGACACATTAGTTTCCGCGCGCCGCTATTGTCAGCGACATTTAAGTAGGTTTGTTGTTGAATCACGGTTTTTACCTAGGTGAAATTTAATTATCGGTTAATATTTCCGCCACTTCCCAACGTTTGGTTTTACTGAGGGGGCGGGTTTCACGAATACGAACTCGATCGCCTTGTTTGGCTTGATTTTCTGCGTCGTGAGCCTTAAATTTCTGGGTTTTAACGACGATTTTGCCGTATTTAGGGTGAGGAGAGCGGTTTTCAATGGCTACCACTACGGTTTTATCCATTTTGTCGCTGACCACTACCCCAACTCTTTCTTTAACTGCCATAGTGGGTTATGCCTCCGGGGTGGACTGGGCTAGTTGGCGCTCCCGTTCTACGGTCAATAATTGGCCAAGACGGTGGCGGGTGTGTTTGAATTCGTGGGTTTTTTCCAAGCGGCGGGTGGCCTGTTGCAAACGCAATTCAAACAGTTTCTTTTTGGCAGCGAGGATAGCGTCGGCGATTTCGTCATCGCTCATCTTCCTCACTTCGGCGATTTTTGGTAGAGCCATTAGACAAAATCCTCCTCGCGAGTGATAAATTTGGTCTTAATCGGTAATTTTTGGGCGGCTAGGCGCATTGCTTCCCGGGCTACCGGTTCGGCTACCCCGGCAATCTCAAACATAATGAACCCCGGTTTAACCACGGCCACCCAGAATTCGGGGGAACCTTTCCCGGAACCCATCCGAGTTTCTGCGGCCCGTTGGGTCACGGGTTTATCGGGAAAAACGCGAATCCAGATTTTGCCACCCCGACGAATATAACGAGTCATTGCCCGTCTGGCCGCTTCGATTTGACGGGAAGTAATCCAACAGGGTTCGGTGGCTTGCAGGGCGAAATCGCCGAAATTAATCGTATTTCCGCCGGTGGCCAGCCCGCGCATCCGTCCGCGCTGTTGTTTGCGGAATTTTGTTCTTTTGGGACTTAACATGAGCTATTTACCACTGATAAATATTAGGGATCAGCCCTCACTAGAGCGATCTTCAAACTGTTGACGGCGACGCTGTTGACGGCGCGGTGCTTGAGCGGGAACGGCGGCGGCAATTTCTTCTTGGCCGGGGATAATTTCGCCCTTAAATATCCAAACTTTCACGCCTAGAATCCCGTAGATGGTGCTGGCGGTTTTATAGGAGTAATCAATATCGGCGCGCAGGGTATGCAGGGGAACTCGTCCTTCCCGCACCCATTCGGTCCGAGCGATTTCCGCCCCGTTGAGACGACCGCTAACTTGAATTTTGATCCCTTTGACTTCGGCCCTCTGCGCCCGTTGGATGGCTTGCCGGACAACACGACGGAAGGAAACCCGTCTTTCTAGTTGTTGGGCGATGTATTCGGCGATCAGGTTGGCATCGGCATCAACGCGAGCCACCTCAATGACGTTAATGCGAATTTGACGCTGGCCACCGAGGGCTTTTTGTAAACCTAGGCGCAGCTGTTCGATTCCCGTGCCACCACGACCGACGACGACCCCGGGGCGAGCGGTGTGGATGGAAATATCTACTTGATCGGCCTTACGTTCGATGCGAATATCGGCGATACCGGCATTAGCAAGGTTTTTTTCGACGTATTCACGAATGCGGCGATCTTCTTGCAGTAGTTCGGGGTAACGTTTCGCGTCGGCATACCAGCAAGATTTATGATCTTTGATAACGCCGAGACGAAAACCGAGGGGATGGATTTTTTGTCCCATTGTGGTTTTTTTAGTTAAGGTGATTAGTCTTCGTTGCTAGGAGCGACGGCGACGGTAATATGACAGGTGGGTTTGCGAATTTGGTAGGCGCGGCCTTGGGCCCGGGGTCGAAAACGTTTTAGGGTCGGTCCGCCATCGGCAAAGGCTTGGCTAACTACCAAAGTGGCGGGATCGAGTCCTTCGTTATGTTCGGCGTTGGCAACGGCGGAACGCAGAACTTTTAGGATCGGATCACAGGCCCGGTAGGGCATAAATTCGAGAATGATTAGGGCTTCCCGATAGGAGCGACCGCGGATCTGATCGAGTACCCGTCTGACTTTCAGGGGTGACATCCGAATATAGCGGGCGATCGCTTTGACTTCGTTAGAGGTATCGATGGTCATTTCAGTTATCAGTTATCAGTTAGGTAGGGTGGGTTAGGCGACGACAACTTATAAGACTTAGTTATTAATTTATCTAGTCGCCGTAACCCACCATCTCATAGTTATCTGAACGCTGACCGGGGGCTGACGGTTTTGAGATTACCGCCCACCGGTCTATTTCCGTCCTGCTTTTTTGTCGCTCTTGGCGTGGCCGCGGAAGGTGCGGGTGGGAGCGAATTCACCGAGTTTATGACCGACCATCTGCTCGGAAACATAGACGGGAACGTGCTGTTTGCCGTTGTGAACGGCGATCGTGTGACCGACCATATCGGGAATGATTGTCGAGGCACGGGACCAAGTTTTAATCACTTGTTTACTGCCCTGTGCGTTGAGTTTTTCGATTTTTTCCATCAGGTGGCCGGCGACAAATGGCCCCTTTTTCAGTGAACGACCCATAATTTTCAGTCAAAAGTAAAGTAATAATTTCTAACCCTGGGTACGACGGCGCACGATGAGATCGCTACTGCGTTTTTTCTTGTTGCGAGTTTTGCGACCGAGGGCGGGTTTACCCCAGGGAGTCATCGGGCCGGAACGTCCGATCGGAGCGCGACCCTCTCCACCTCCGTGCGGGTGATCGACTGGGTTCATGACGCTACCCCGAACATGAGGTCGTTGACCGCGGTGACGGGTACGACCGGCTTTACCGAGACTGATATTTCTCGCTTCGGCGTTACCGACTTTTCCGATGGTGGCGTAGCATTCACGCCGGATCATGCGGACTTCTTTGGAGGGGAGGCGGATGGTAACGTAATCGCCTTCTTTCGCTACCACTTGGGCGAAACCACCGGCGGCCCGCACCATTTGACCACCGCGACCGGGGACGAGTTCGATGTTATGAACTTCTGTCCCTAGGGGGATGCGACTTAAGGGTAGGGCGTTACCGACCTCGAAGGGAGCGTTTTCTCCGGCGATGACGGTATCACCAACGCCTAAGCCGGCGGGGGCGATGATGTAGCGTTTTTCCCCGTCTTTGTAGAAAAGCAGGGCAATGCGGGCGTTACGGTTAGGATCGTACTCGATCGCCGCTACTGTGGCTGGAATATCCCGTTTATCGCGACGAAAATCGATAATCCGGTAGAGGCGTTTATGGCCGCCGCCCCGGTGACGACTGGTAACGACACCGCGATTATTCCGCCCCTGTTTACTGTGTTTGTGATGAGTTAGGGACTTTTCCGGTTCGGTTTTGGTGATCTCTTTAAAGTCGGAGATCGCCGCCTGCCTTGTCCCGGGGGTTAAGGGTCTAAAAGAACGAATACCCATAGTTTAGTTTTCCGTTATCGGGTTTCTTGGTTGTTATACGTCGGGATAGAGGGCGATCGAGTCGCCAGCTGCGAGGGTCACGATCGCGCGTTTGTATTGGGGTTTGTAACCGAGGAAACGGCCGACGCGTTTTTTCTGACGAGAGGGGCGGCTGGTGTTCACTTTCGTTACTTTCACGTCAAACAGCAGTTCGATCGCCGCTTGAATTTCTGGCTTGGTCGCTTTCAAGGCGACATCGAAGACGTATTTATTTTGTTCTAGGAGTAGGGTGGCTTTCTCGGTCACGATCGGCTTTAGGATCAGATCGGCGAGTTGTCTGGCTTCAATTTTAAGCACCATAGACCTCCTCAATTTTAGCTAGGGCTGCGGCGGTGGCGATAACTCGATCGGCTAGGAGGACATCATAGACGTTGAGACTATCCGCGCGAATAATTTTGAGATTGCAGATATTACGTCCCGATAAATAGACATTTTCGGGAATTTCCGTCAGAATCAGCAGAATTTTTTCCTCTGGACTGGCTCCCCAGCGACTTAAGGCAGCGGTCAGTTCTTTGGTTTTGGGTTGGGAGAATTGTTCAGCGAAGCTTTCAACCACGATAAAGTTATCAGCCTGGCCGATCAAAGCGGTTCTCAGGGCTAATCTTTTCTCTTTGCGATTGACCTTAACTTCAAAATCTCTGGGTTTCGGTCCGAAGATGACACCGCCACCACGCCAGAGGGGAGAACGGATCGAACCGGCCCGGGCCCGACCGGTGCCTTTTTGCCGCCAGGGTTTGCGACCACCGCCGCGCACTTCCGAGCGGGTTTTGCTGGAGGCGTTACCTTGGCGGGCCGCCGCTAGATGGCTGACGACGACGCGGTGAATTAGGTGTTTGGCGGTTTCGGGTTTAGCGGTTTTCAGTTCCAGGGTGCCTGTTCCTGCTTCTTCCCCTTGCCAATTTTTGACTGTGTAGTTAACCATGGCTTTAATCTTTCCTTGCCCTATTTACCAAATTTCTTGGCGGGGGTGATGTTTAACAGGGTTCCTGGTTTGCCCGGGACGGCTCCTTTGATCAGGATCAGGTTGCGTTCGCTATCGATTTTGACCACGGACAATTTGCGGATGGTAACTTGGGTTGCTCCGTATTGTCCAGCCATTCTCTTACCCGGGAAGACGCGACCGGGGGTAGTACCGGCACCGGTGGAACCGGGGAGACGGTGGTTTTTGGAACCGTGGGTCATGTTACCGCGCTTGAAGTTATGGCGTTTTTGATAGCCGGAGAACCCCCGTCCGATGGTGGTTCCAGCCACATCGACCAAATCGCCTTCTTGGAAGATAGCGGCGGTAATTTCTTGGCCTAAAGTGTAAGCGGATGCGTCCTCGAGGCGGTATTCGATTAAATGCCGCAGGGGGGAGACACCGGCTTTGGCTAAATGACCGAGCAGCGGTTTGTTGAGGGCTTTTTCTTTGACGGTTTTGTATCCCACTTGGATGGATTCATAACCGTCGGTTTTTTTAGTTTTTACTTGGGTGACGGGACACGGACCTGCTTGAACGACGGTGACGGGAATGGCGACTCCCGTTTTGTTGTCGAAGATTTGGGTCATGCCCAGTTTTGTACCGAGGATACCGATAGACACGGATTGTTCTCTTTATCTTTACTAGACGACAATCAAAAATAACGTGGCCGTGGCTATAGGAGCGGGAAAGATTTTTCCCACTTTATCAGCCTGCCCAACTTGAATGACTTTTTTCGAGTTATTTAAGCTGGCATCCCGTTAAATTCGTAAGTAAGACTAGACAGGGTTGCTGGTTCTGCCTAGATTGTTGCTGGTCTTTGTTTCTTGGGGACTTAAAGGGTTTATCTTCAGTATCCCGGCGAAGACCGAGCGACCAAGGCGGTTCTGCTCGGCAGTGCCTTCAGCACCACCTAACACCGATTTTGGCCACGATCAAACATTATATAATATTTGTGACTTTTTAGGCAAGAGGTTTTTTTAGTCACGGGCAATGATCATATCCAGTCTGGTCAAATTATTTGTACCGTTCGGCGGTCTTCAGCAGCGATGGGGGCAGATCGAGCCAATAGATTCAACTATAGTATTTATCTTAATGGTGAGCTGCAAAGTTTTCCTTTTGGGGAATCGGTCGTTGATACTAAATTAGGTTACACTTTTATATTGTGGGAAACGGTGTGAATGGGGGGGATGACAGCATTGTACTATCATCCCTTGTCTGGGGGTTAAATCGCTTCGAGATTTTTTTCTCCGGTACGGATGCGGACGATCTGTTCCACGGGGGAGACGAAGATTTTACCGTCTCCGATTTCACCAGTACGCGCCGCCGAAATCAGCTTATCGACGACCATATCGACCTGCTTATCTTCGACGACGATCTCGATCTTGAGTTTTTGGAGAAATTCGACGGTATACTCGGAACCGCGATAACGTTCCGATTGACCTTTCTGACGACCGAAACCTCTAACTTCGGAGACGGTCATCCCGACAATGCCCGCGTTAACTAGGGCGATTTTCACCTCTTCGAGTTTAAAGGGTCGGATAATCGCTTCTACTTTCTTCAAAATATCTATCTCCTCGTTGCGTGACGATACTTTACTTTCTTGGTAAATTACCTGTTAATTCTAAACTCGGAATCCCAAGAATAGTGCTTAAAGTCATAATTTCTTCAATTATTGTCCTTGGCCACAGTCTTCTGCGGTGAAAAATCTCCAGGTGGGAAATAGCCCACCCGAAGTCATAAATAAACCAACTAGAGAGATAATCCCAACTGAAGACCGAAAACACCGTGAACTAGCAGTAAAATCAGGGCAATACTGCCGATATAGGCGTGAATAGTCCGGAAAAGTTCTTTTTTCCCGCCAGCGAAGCCAGTGAGGGACAATAATCCATTGAAAGCTAATAAACCGATCGCGACCGATCCTGTCCAGAAATGGCTGCTTTCGAGGATTGGATGTTTCTGCATGACTAGGGATAAAATACCGCCAGTGTAACCGAGAGCGATAAATAAAAACAGCCAGGGGGCGAGTTTGCGGTGATCAGCCCGATTTTTGTCCACTACTTCCCCATCTTTGCTTAAACGGCTTTGCCAACCGGCATAGGCAGTATAACTACCCATAACTAAAACCACAATCCCCATCATGACTGGATGTCCCCAATGAACGATCGGTTCGGGAGTTCCGAGACTGCGAAAGGCAGCGGCGATCGGCTCTAGCGCATCACTTAAACTTTGATTCATGTTTGTTACCTAACTTTACAAAACCCTCTTGCCTGAGATTTTAGCCGATCTCTGGCCTAGAAAAACTGCGGTTAGCCGAAAAAATGTCAAGCCTTCGCTAAATTTCTTAACATTTCAGCTAGAGATTAGCGGAGAAATATAGAATAAAGTCAGGGGAGACTAGGGATCCCCAGGGGGATTAGCCCCTAGGAGGGAGTTATGACTTATCTGCTCAAAGATCGGCGATCAGCAGGGAGACTATTAGCTAGTTACTTGACAGAATATACCAATAGTGCTAGGGTGCTGGTTTTGGCTTTGCCCCGGGGTGGGGTTCCGATCGCCTTTGAAATTGCCCAAAGGTTACATTTACCCCTAGATCTGTGTTTAGTGCGAAAATTAGGTGTACCGGAGCGCAAAGAGTTAGCTTTTGGGGCGATCGGTCAAAATGGTGTGCGGGTAATCAATGAAAGTATCGTTGACGACTTGCACCTATCGGAGGCGATGATGGAACGGGTAGCAAAGGAAGAAATGATCGAATTAGAGCGACGCGATCGCTTGTATCGAGGTGAGCGACCCTTTCCGGGCCTGAGGGGAAAAACGATTATTCTAGTAGATGATGGTATCGCTACGGGAGCAACGATTAAAGCGGCGATTCTGACCCTTAAAGCTGGAAATCCCGCTGCTATTATTATTGCTGTTCCTATTGCCCCAGTGGAAGTCTGTGAGCAATTAGAAAAATTAGTTGATCGAGTAATTTGCCTACATAAACCCTACGAATTGAGATCGATTTCTCTTTGGTACGAAGATTTTTCCCAAACCAGCGATGAGGAAGTGCAAACACTTTTAGCCAGCGTCGATAGTTCTTTGATTCCAGTTTAGGGAGATGGGCTAGATAAACTCTCATTAAACTAGCGATCGCTGACTAGAGTGTGACACTTCATAATTCTTAGTAATCGCTAAAAGTTTTACTATACAAGGGCTAGAGCAAATGTTGATTTCAATGACTAGGTGCGGAATGTAGGATAAAAATTACCGAAGAGCCACTTTTCCGTATATTATGCAGTTAGTCATTGGAGAAAATTATTATGACAAAATCAAAATCAACCATTACGGGCGGCAACGAATTAAAAACTCGTGGGGTCAGTGACTCTCGCTCTAATTTTTACTTAGTTGATCTCAACGTCCCTATAAGTGGCAAAGGTGTACTCAACTCTTGGGAAATATGGGCAGACAAAGTAACTCCTGTCCAATTAGTCATTTATAGAAAAACCGCAAACGCTTGGTCTGTGGTTGGTAAAAGTGATTTAAAAACACCAGCGCTTGGCTTAAATCAATTTGCATTAACAACAGCTATTGCTGTACAACCAAATGATTTTGCTGGTGTTTACTATCCACAAACAGGAAGCGTCAGTTTTAACCGTAAAACCGAACAAGAAGCTTGGGATTTAGGCAATTTATCTGGTAGCGTGTTATTCACCAGTACTGGTGCGGCGGAAACCGCATTTTCTGGTTCAAGTAACCGCGTCTATTCTTTAAAAGTGCATGGCATAGATGATGCCCCAGTGTTTGTACCAATCGAAAAACCAGCCAATGGTCGAATTATTGTTCATAATGACGAGTGGGCTTTAAGCGATGCTGGTTTTCAATCGGTATCTGATACCGCGACTTTTGCGTTGAATGTTGCCACATATTTTGTAGGAACGACACAGGGAAAATTTCATGTTTTGTCCAATAACTTTGGATTGGTCGGCGCAACGCTTGAGCGTACCATGACTGGTGCTGGGCATACTTGGACAAAAGGCATGAACATTGCCATTAATGCGGTAGCATTGGCTCAATATGATGCCATTTTTGTAGGTGGCGACCCAGTTGATAATCAAGTATTAATTGATTATGTCAAAAACGGCGGTAAAGTCTATCTTTGCGCAGGCACAGGGCATGGTGGCAGCCAAGCAGAGGCGGGTCAATGGAATACGTTTTTGACAGCTTTTGGTTTGAAATTTGACGGCGTTTATAACAACATCAGTGGTAGCCTAGCGGTTACCAGCTCAAGCCATCCATTGTTTAGCAATGTGAAAAGCCTTTATCAACACAACGGCAATTCAATCAGTTTATTACCAAATGCCACTGCCAACATTGTAATGACTGGTAGTAATCAAGGGCTGATTGCAACCGCAGACTATATTAAGCCAAATGCACCAGCACGGTCTGAACCTACGCCTTCGCCAGCAACTTCTGAGCCACCTAAACCGAAGACCATCGAAACAGAAGAGTTTAGCATCACCGCAGAGGATGACGTGTTTATGTCTAACTTGGTTTATAAAGGACTGGTTAAGAAAACACAATCTGACGAATATGTTGAGCTTAGCAATCGCGGCAATCATCCCGTCAATATTTCAGGTTGGAAAATCACTTCGGTCGGCAGTGCCAGGCAGCAATTTACTTTCCCAGCAAATACTGTTTTAGCGTCTGGCAAGACTTTTCGGGTTTATACCAACGAAGTACATTCTGAAACTGGTGGTTTTTCTTTTGCCAGTAAAACGGCTATTTGGAATGACGCTGGCGATGAATTGAACCTGTATGATGCGATTGGTAAGAAAATTTCCACACTGGCGTATGGCATTGCTCGAACTAAAAAAAGCTGACCGAACGCGGGGCGAGGGGAGAGCATCTCATTTATGCAAGTGAGTAATTATACTTATCCATAAAACTGGTTTCTAGCAATGCTTTCAAAATAGCTTGACATAAAAACCTGATTTAGGGGTTACAAAGGTGAGATGCTCCCGATGGGCTGTGGGGTGTGAGGAGACCAATTCGTGGGCGTTGCGGGGGGAGAATAAATAACAGCAATCTCCTGAATTCAGAGGGCAAAATTGAGACTTCAGAGTTCTAACTTTTGACTTCTACGGCATCGGTATCAACGGTATTGGTTGGTGAAGAAACTTCAGTTTGATTATTTACTCTCCCGGGACGGCGAGTGCGATAATCAAGAACTAATCGCGATAATTCCGTGGTTAAAAGGGTGAGGACGATCCCATCATCGATCCAACCAATAATCGGGAAAACGTCAGGAGAAATATCGAGGGGGCTAAACAGATAAACCATAGTTCCCAGAATGATAATCCAACGATATTGGGGGTGACTGATTTTGCTGCTGTACCAGTTGTAAAAAGATTCAACAATCGGTTTCATTAATTTGTCCTCGTTGACTGAGATAATTTAATTTTGTCAGGTTGTCCCTGGGGCTGATAGTGGGGTTTTACCCCCATTATCTAGGGTGATATCCGCTAATTAATCAAAAAAAAATGCCCAGAAGAAAATTCACCTTTAGGGATGAGCCTGAAGTATTATTACTGGATGCTTAAGAGGGGAGATAGTGGCATCTTTATCCCCTATAATAGGCGATAACAAACTAATCAATTATCTGCCAGTTTAAGGATGGAAACCCTCTTTCATCTAGTTACTTTTGCCTTTGTCTTCGCTTTTGGTGCCTCGGTGGGCAGTTTTTTAAACGTGGTCATCTATAGATTACCTCAGGGGATATCTCTAGTTTATCCCCCTTCCCACTGTCCGAAATGTCACCATAGATTAGGTAAAAGCGAGAATATACCTGTTTTAGGCTGGTTATGGCTAGGGGGTCGCTGTCGCTGGTGTGGAACTGCGATTTCTGTCCGTTATCCAGCCGTCGAAACTTTTACCGGTTTGTTGTTTTGTCTGGTTTTAGGAGATTTTAGCTTTTCTTGGCAGACCCTCGGCTATTGGATTCTTGTAAGTTGGTTATTAGCTTTAGCTTTGATTGATTTTGACACGATGACGCTTCCTAACTCCCTCACCCAATCGGGATTAGTTTTAGGGATAGTTTTTCAAACTCTCCTGGGTTGGCAAAATAATCAAAGTGTTATCTATCTCTTTTCAGCGATCGCTAGTGCGGTTTTAGGAGTCTGGTTATTTGATCTGATTCGGTGGGGGGGGAGTTTTGCCCTCGGACAACAGGCCATGGGGGGAGGGGACGCTAAATTAGCGGCGATGATCGGTGCTTGGTTAGGATGGCAAGCATTATTAGTCACCGGGTTTCTGGCCTGCGCTATCGGGGCGGCGATCGGTATTATGGGCATTTTTGTGGGTAAAATGGCAAAAAAACAAGCTATACCCTTCGGTCCATTTCTTGCCCTCGGCGCTCTGATGAGTGTCTTTTGGAGTGATAAGATCATCTCAGCCTATCAAGCCATTTTTTTCCCTTTGTTTTGACAATCCTGGGCTTAAAGGCGTGAGGATTCTCGAAGCTCATCACAGCCCTTTCTGGTTTCTCTTACTTAGGGTCTGCTGAATAAATCTAAAAACCTTGTTGGGTAAGACTTTTAGACCTTTTGTCAATCAAAAAGTACTGGATATGGAAGTGATCGGGGGGAAATTTAGGCACTTTTTCCCTGAAAATTAGGTAGTTGACCACCTGAAAATCGGTAAAACCCAACCCCCAACCCCCAACCCCCACCGAAAAACTTTTTGCCGCAAACCCTAATTAGGGCAGCCATTCCAGTAAAATTCCTAGGGAGCTATCTTTACGAGCGCGGGAATTTTGGGCTTGAATATCGGCAGCTAAACGTAAATTAGAGGTAATCGCATAACCAACCGAAAGAGTAGTCAATCCCACCTCGTTAGCACCCCCCGGTGAGATAAAACTCTGACTGACGGTGATATCTGCTGCCCCCGTGCGAGAAAGGGCTAATTTAAGCTTTAATCCTAAGTTAAGCCCATCGGTGCTGTAATTTCCTGTCTGAATGTAACGATAGCCCACCATGGGAGCCAGATTGACATAATCACCCAAAGGGAGGAGATAGTATTGTAAATTTGCTCCTATTGCCGTCCTTTTGCCGTTAAAAGCCGTCTGATAATCGCCGCTTAGGGTTAAACTGGTTTGACCGAAAAACACATCTTCTACCCCCAAAATCACGCCACTGGAATTATCGCTAGAAGGAAACTGGGCATACCCTAAACGGATACGAGTGCGAAAACTAGGATCATTGCGAATTTCTTCGGCGATATCGGGTATTTTTTCTAACCAACGCTCTAAAACGGGGCTTTCTTGCCGAATTTTCGGGTCTAAGTCTAACTCCGTTTCTGCCCACACCGGACCAATCGCCCCCCATAATAGAGCAAGAGCGATCGCATTTACAGAACAGCAAGAGAGCTTAAACATGATCTGCATTATACCCAAGGAGGCAGGGGACAGGAGGCAGGAGGCAAGAGAAAGAATCTGGCAATAAAGCTTTTAGCTTAACAAATTAGGTTTTAGATTCGGCCTTTGTTATCAGTTATCAGATGTGAGTTTTCAGTTCACTGATTACTGGTTACTGTTTACTTCCCACTTCCCACTCCGACACTCCCCCAAAGGTTACAATTAAAAAAGATAAGATTCCCCGTTATTCTTGAGAGGACGGGGGCAGTAGGAGTAGCAATAGTGGTTAGAATATTAAAACTTTCGCAATTAAGTAGCGCGGAACGGGCAAAACTTCAGAAAAGAGCCGAGTTAGATATTGATAACGCCCTAAAAGTCGCTCAAACGGTCATAGAAACCATCCGCGAACGGGGGGATGCCGGCGTTGTGGACTATGTGCGGCGTTTTGACTACGAAGGTGCGACGGTAGAAAATATCAAAGTCAGCGAGGCAGAATTTGAGCGGGCTTTTCATTTAATTGAACCGGAAGTAAAAACTGCCCTTGAACAGGCTTTCCGGAATATTCAAGAGGTACATCGTCGCCAAATGCCGGAAGAAACACAACTGGCAGAAATTGAAACCGGTGTCTTTGCCGGCGAAAAAATCTCTCCTGTCCCCAATGTGGGTTTATACGTTCCCCGGGGCCGCGGTGCTTTTCCCTCGATGATGTTAATGTTAGCCATCCCGGCAATGGTGGCAGGAGTGGAAAGAGTTGTCGTTTGCACTCCCCCCGATAAACAGGGCAACGTGGAACCCGTTTCTCTGGTGGCGGCGCGGATGGCTGGAGTCAGAGAAATTTATAAATTAGGGGGCGTACAAGCGATCGCCGCTTTAGCTTTGGGAACAAAAAATATCAAAAGGGTTGACAAAATTACAGGTCCGTGCAGCGTCTATGGGGCGGCGGCCAAACGGTTACTGTTCGGCACTGTGGATGTGGGTTTGCCGGCAGGTCCGAGTGAGTCGATAGTTTTGGCCGATGAGTCCACCGATGCCCGTTTAGCGGCCTTGGATTTATTAATTGAAGCGGAACACGGGGCGGATTCGGCGGCTTTATTAGTCACCCACTGTGAAGATGTGGCGATCGCCGCTAGTGAATATGCTCAGGAATACCTGCAAAAACTCCCGGATTGGCGACGGGAATTCTGTGAGGCGGGTTTAGCCGCCTATGGGGGCATAATTTTAACCGATAGTTTGCAGCAATCCCTCGATTTTGTCAATGAGTACGCCCCGGAACATCTAGAGGTTTTAGTTAGTAATCCTTTTGCCATTCTGGGCAAGATTAAAAATGCTGGCGAAATTCTCCTGGGAAATCATACTCCTTCCTCTATGGCTACCTACGCCATCGGAGTCAATGCTGTGCTGCCCACAGGAAGTTTTGCCCGTTCCTATTCGGCGGTTTCGGTTTATGATTTTCTGAAGCGCTCTACTTTGGCTTATGTCACCCCTGAAGGCTTTGAAAAGTTAAAAGAAACCACGAAAACTTTAGCCGAGTACGAAGGTTTTCCCGCCCATAAATTAGCAATTCAACACAGGGAAATTTTACTCTAAATACAGGGAATAGGAAACAGGGAACAACTTAGATATTTAGGCCAGCTTATTTTTTAGATTCAGTACAGCTTGAGTAAATTCCATGATGCAACTCGAAGACTATTTTAACTTTCTCACCCCTAATGATATTCGCTTAAAAGGGACAAGAATTGGCATTGAAACCATTCTCTATGACTATATTTATCATGCCAAAACACCTGAAGAAATTGCTAAAACTTACTCATCTTTGAGCCTAGAACAAGTTTATGCAACAATTCTGTACTATTTGCATGAGCAAGAAGAAATAACCAATTATTTAACCGAATTGTCTAAGGTGTAATCAGTAAGACTGAGGGAAAGTAAGTTCGGTAGCGGTTGACATCTCTCGTTAGTAGGGGCATGGTAGTGACAGCAGCGTGAGCGCCGATGTAGAAATCTGCGGTGAGGATGTCAAGAGTCACGGGTCGCTTGCTTGACATCCTCACCGCCGTAAACGGACGGTGATTCCCAAACCTCACGATTTAGGTTTCTGCTTCTTTCCCTTGCGGGGTTTCGCACCTGCCTTAACAGATTTACTCTGTTCTGGTCTTATGGTCGCTCTACAGACTGACA